>NZ_CEEDMJ010000006.1:0-236230 GCF_979255925.1 Kineococcus sp. AC630 | reverse complement strand
GGGTGGAGGGAGGTGGGGGGAACGGGTGTGGGAGTGAACGGGCGGAGCGCCTGTGTCGTGGGGCAGAGTGGAGCCGTCGCGCGCTGGGGTGCTCGGACCTGAGGGGTTCGGGCACCCTTCGGCGGCTCCGGACGTTCGCACCCGCGGACGCCCATCGACGAGACGAGGCCACGTGACCACGACGAGCGCACTCCCGGGCAGCCACTCCGGCGAGCCCCTCGCCCTCGACCCCCGGGAGCTCCCCGCGGCCCTGGAACGCCTGCGCGGCACCGCCGACGCGCTCGCCACGACCGTGGACCGGGTCATCCAGGGCAAGGACGAGACGGTCCGCCTCGCGCTGACCGTCCTGTTCGCCGAGGGGCACCTGCTCGTCGAGGACGTGCCCGGGGTCGGCAAGACGATGCTCGCCAAGACCCTCGCCCGGGCCGTGGACGGGACGGTCCGCCGGATCCAGTTCACCCCCGACCTGCTCCCCAGCGACGTCACCGGGTCGAGCATCTGGAACCAGGAGCGCGGTGCCTTCGAGTTCCGCCCGGGTGCGGTGTTCGCCAACGTCGTCATCGGCGACGAGATCAACCGCGCTTCGCCCAAGACCCAGTCGGCGTTGCTGGAGTGCATGGAGGAGGGCCAGGTGACCGTGGACGGCACCACCTGGAAGCTGGACCGGCCCTTCATCGTCTTCGCCACCCAGAACCCGGTGGAGATGGACGGCACCTACCCGCTGCCCGAGGCGCAGCGCGACCGGTTCATGGCGCGGATCTCGATGGGCTACCCCTCGGCCGACGCGGAACTGACCATGCTCAACGAGCACGGCGGAGCGGCCCCGCTGGACGCGGTGAGTCCCGTCGTGGACGTCGCCGAGGTTCGGCTCCTCGCCCGGGCCGTCCGCAGCGTGCACGCCGCCGAGGCGCTGAAACAGTACGTCGTGGACCTGGTGCGGCGCACGCGGGTGCACCCGGACCTGCGTCTGGGCGCCTCGCCCCGCGCCGCCCTGCACCTGCTGCGGGCGGCCCGCTCCCGGGCTGCGCTCGAAGGGCGTGACCACGTCCTGCCCGACGACGTCCAGGCCCTCGCGGTCCCCGTCGTCTCCCACCGCCTGCTGCTGACCGCGGACGCTCTGCTCGCCGGCCGGGACGGGTCCGACGTGGTCACCGACGTCCTGCGCACGACGGCCCTCCCCTCGCCGCGGTGAGCGCACGGTGAACCAGGGTCCGGTGCGTCTGCGCCCGACCGCGCGGGGGTGGTCCTTCGCCGGCGTCGCGGTGGTGCTGCTGATCGGCGCCCCCGTGCTGGGGCAGCGCGACATCCTGCGGGTCGGGGTCCTGCTGGCGGTGCTCCTCGTCGTCGCCGGCTGGTCGTCGGTGCGCAGCGCGAGAACCCTCGACCTCGTGGCGAGGTCGAAGTCCGAACTGGTCGAGGCCGGGGTCTCCAGCACCGTGCGGTTGACCGTCCTCGGCCGGTCGCGGTCCGGCGTGCGCCTCGTCGTGGAGGACCAGGCTCCGCTGACGCTCGGCGGGACGGCGCGCCTCGCCGTGCCGCGCCTCCAGGAGGGCCAGACCCTCGACCTCGAGTACAAGGTGAGAGCTGAGGTCCGGGGGTCCTACCCCCTCGGACCGGCGACGTTGATCGCCCGTGACGTGTTCGGCCTCGTGACGGCCAGCCGGACCGTCGGCGAGAGCGTCACCCTCGACGTTCTGCCCCGCGTCCACCCGCTGGCCGACCTCACCCTCGGTGAGCTGGGTGGAGCCCGCGGTTCGTCCGCGAGCGCCTCGGCGGCCGCCTCCCCCGACGACGTGTCGATCCGGGAGTACCGCGTCGGCGACGACCTGCGTCGGGTGCACTGGCGCTCCACCGCTCGTCGCGGGTCGGTCATGGTGCGTTCCGACGAGCACCCCGGCCGCCCCGACGTGGTGCTGCTGCTGGACAGCCGGGCGGGGGCGCACGCGGGCCGGGGCGCGGGTTCCTCGCTGGAGTGGGCGGTCAGCCTGACCGCCTCGGCCGCCGTGCACCTGCACCGGCGCGGGCACCGTGTCCGACTGCTGCACGACGGCGCCTTCGACCCCCCGCGCGAGCTCGACGACACCTCCGCCGTCCGCGGGTTGATGCGCTCGCTGGCCCGGTTGCAGCCCGGCTCGCCGGACGGGCTGGCGCGTTCCACCGCCGCCCTCGGGCGCGCCGAGTCCACCCTGCTGGTCGCGGTCCTCGGGGCCGTCGACGAGGACGACGTCGCTCCGCTGCTGGCTGCGCGCCCGCTCGGGGTGCCCGCGCTGGCGATCCTGGAACGGACCGCGGCCTGGGCGAGTCCCGGGCCGTCGGAGGACGGCGCCGGTCTGCAGCGTGCGCACCTGGTCCTGGCCCGGGCCGGCTGGCGCACCGCGCTCGCCGGTCCCGGTGACCCCGTCTCCGACGTCTGGGCCCGGCTGACCCGCACCGGTGCGCGGGGGGTACCGACGGGGGTCTCCTCCGGCACGGCCGCCGGCGTCAGCGACACCACCCCGCTCACCGACCAGGAGGTCGCCCCGTGACCCGAAGTGCCCGTACCGCCCTGTGGGCGGGAGTCGCGAGCGCCGCCGCCGTCCTCACCCTGCGCCCGCTCGTCGTCTCCTCCGGGTGGGTCGTCGGGGCCCTGGGGATGGTCTGCGCCGTGACCGCCTCGGGGTTGCTGGTCCGGGGACTGTTCCGTCGTCGGGGGCTCGCCGTCGGGGTGCAGGTCCTCGTCCTGCTGGCGGTGCTCCTCGTGCTGTTCGGCGGGAGCACCACCCTGCTCGGGGTCCTCCCCACGCCCAGCACCCCGGGCCGGTTCGTGCAGCTGGCCACCGACGGGGTGCAGGTCATCCGTCGCTACAGCGTGCCGGCCGTCGACCTGCGGGGGCTGCGGTTGCTGCTGGTGACGGGTGCGGGGCTCACGTCCCTCGCCGTGGACCTCTTCGCCGTCACCCTGCGACGGCCCGCGCTGGCGGGGTTGCCGCTGCTCGTCGTGATGGCGGTGCCGTTGGCCCTGGCCCCCGGTGGTTCCGGGGCGATCGCCTTCGTCATCGCGAGCATCCCGTTCCTGGTGCTGCTGGCGGGCGACCGTCGCGGGGCCTTCCTGCGCCCGGCCGGGTCCGCCCGCCGTTCGGTCGCGGGGGTGACCGCGAGCGCCACGGCGGCCGTCGCGCTGGTGGCTGCGATCGCCGTGCCCGCGGCGGTCCCGGGTCTGGACGAACGGCCGCTGACCATCGACACCGGCCCGGGCGACACCATCGCGGTGATCAACCCGATCCTGAACCTCAAGGCCAGCCTGGGCGCGCGGTCGGACGCCACGATCCTGACGTACCGGACCGATCAGCCCGATCCCGCGCCGTTGCGGATCGTGACCGCTGACGTGTTCGACGGCGAGACGTGGGCGCCGAGCACGGGGGCGGACATCCCCCGCAGCCAGCGGGTGCAGGACGGTCTGTCACCCGCGCCGGGCCTGTCCGAGGTGGTGCGCGACGCCTCGACGGTGCGCACCACCTCGATCTCGGTGCGCGGGCTGGACCAGACGTACCTCCCGCTGCCGTACCCGAGCCTCGAGGTCGCCATCAATGGCGACTGGCTCTACGAGACCGACAGCCTCAACGTCGTCGGCGACGGTGAGACGACCCGGGGCCGCTCCTACACGGTGAACCACCTCGAGGTGACGCCGACGGAGGACCAGCTGCGGGCCGCCCCCGCGGCACCGGGCGACATCGAGTCGCGTTACACCGAGCTGCCGAAGGACCTGCCTCCGGTCGTTCAGCAGACGGCCGAGCAGGTCACGGGTGGGGCGAGCAACCCGTACGAGAAGGCCGCCGCGTTGCAGCAGTGGTTCCGTTCCACCGGGGGGTTCACCTACTCGACGGACGCCCCCAACGACGGCGGCACGAGTGCGGTCGTGGACTTCCTGACCCAGAAGTCGGGGTTCTGCGTGCAGTTCGCCTCGGCGATGGCCGTGATGGCCCGCTCGCTGGGGATCCCCGCCCGGGTGGCCATCGGGTTCCTGCCGGGTCAGGAGAACTCCACCGGCGGCGACGACGGCACCAGCAGCTGGCGGATCAGTGCGCAGGACGCGCACGCCTGGCCGGAGCTGTACTTCGAGGGAGTGGGCTGGACCCGCTTCGAACCCACGCCCGCCACCCGGACCGGTCGGTCGCCGTCCTGGACGGTACCGCTGACCCCGGTGCCGACGGCGACTCCGTCCTCCTCGGCCTCGGCGCCCGTCGCCGGGCCGTCCGCCTCGTCCCCGACGGCGACCTCCTCGACCGCGACCTCGACCGCGACCGGTGCGGCTGACGCTGCGCCGCTGACCGGCTGGGGCCGGGTGGCTGCGCTGCCGTGGGGATGGATCCTCGGAGCCCTGCTGCTGGTGCTGCTGGTCCTCACGCCGTGGGTGTCTGCGGTGGTGACCGGGCGGCGGCGGTGGGCCGGGGTGCACGACACCGGTTCCTCGGCGGAGGCGGCCTGGTCGGAACTGGAGGAACGGGTCCACGACCTGGGGGTGCACTGGCCCCCGTCGACGACACCCCGTCAGCGGGCGGCGGAGTTGCTGGCGTTCACCGTTCCCGGCTCGCCCGCGGCGGAGGAGGTCCAGCGGATGCGCGCGGCGGTGGAGGGCAACCGCTTCGGCTCCCGGCCCACCGCGGCGGGTTCGGTGCTGGTGGAGTCGCGCACGGCAGCCCAGACCGGGCGCCTGGTCCGGGCGCAGGTCGACGTCGTGGTCGACACCGTGGCGGCGAGCCGGTCGCGGTGGCAGCGGTGGCGGGCGCGGCTGTTCCCGATGGCCGGGGTGCGTCGGCTGCTGGCGTGGTGGGACCGGGACTGACCGGTCCCCGGCTCACCGGGGTACGACGAGGACGGGCGCCGCGAGGATCTCGCGGCGCCCGTCCTGGTGTTCTGCGTGTGGTCCGCACCGGACCGGGTCCGGTGCGGAGTGGATCACCACTGACCGCGTCGGCGGTCCCACCGTTGCTCGAGGCGTTCCATGAAAGACCCGCTCTTCCGCGACTTGGCCGGTCGCGTCGGGCGTGGGCCACTCGCGGGAGGCTGTCCGGCGGCGGTCCCCGACGTTCCCCGAGCCGGCGAGAAGGCCCAGATCGTGCCGGCGAGCATGACGATGAAACCGCCTGCTCCCAGCCAGATCAGACTCATGCTGGCCCCGATGATGAGGAGCACGAGACCCACCACGACGGCAGCGATGCCGATGAAGAGGCGCCGCTTGGCGGCGCGTCCGTGACGAGAACCTTTCATGGCGTTGGCGAACTTGGGATCGTCCGCGGACAGCGCACGTTCCATCTGCTCGAGCAGACGCTGCTCATGTTCCGAGAGCGGCACCTGTACCTCCTGGCGTGCGCACGTTGAGCTTCAAGGATATGTCCCCGCGGCTGCGGACGAAACTCGGCTTACCACATCGTCGCGTACCGACCGTCGTGCCGTGGTGCTGTTGGCGTGTCTCGTACCTCTGCCGGATGAACGACGCAGCTCTGCAGTCGGTTCCACCGCAGGTCAGACGAGTGTGCCGGATGCCCACCGGGAACGCTCCCCAGGGCCTGGCGATCACCGGGGGGTGAGGAGAGTGGCAGGTCTCACACTCCCGGCCCCGAAGCGGGCACCGGCCTGGTCGACCGCCCCGTCGGCCTCGCGCCACCCGTGGGCCCGTTCCCCGAGGACCAGCTGCCGCGGCTGGGTCGCGGCGTCGGCCAGCCCTTCCAGCCGGACCCCGACCAGGCGCAACCGGGCGCGGTCCAGGGCGAGGGCGTCGAAGAGGTCACGGGCGGTCGTGTGGATCTCCCGGGTGACGTCGGTGCGTTCGCGCAGGGTGCGGGACCGGGTGATCGTCGTGAAGTCGGCGAAGCGGACCTTGAGGACGACCGTGCGTCCGGCCATCCCCGCGGCCCGGGCGCGCGAGGCGGTCCGCTCAGCCAGCCGCAGCAGTTCGCGGTGCACCACCCGGGGGTCGTCGACGTCGCGGGAGAACGTCTCCTCGGAGCCGATGCTGCGTTCGGGGGCGACCGCCACGACCCGACGTCCGTCGCGGCCCCAGGCCAGGGCGTGCAGGTGCTTGCCGGTGGCCTCCCCCAAGCCGCGCACCAGCGTCGACTCCGGGGTGTGGGCGATGTCGGCGACGGTCCGCAGGCCGAGCCGGGCCAGCGCCTCCTCGGTGCGCTCCCCCACCCCCCACAACGCCGAGACGGGCAACGCGTGCAGGAAGGCGACCGTCTGGGCGTGCGGGACCACCAGCAGGCCGTCGGGTTTGGCCCCACCGGAGGCGAGCTTGGCGACGAACTTCGTCGAGGCGACCCCGACGGAGCAGGTGATGCCCTGCTCGTCGGCGATCCGGTCACGCAGGGCCGCGCCGATCTGAGCCGGGCGGCCGAGGCGGCGGAGCGCACCGGAGACGTCGAGGAAGGCCTCGTCGAGGCTGAGCGGTTCGACGACCGGGGTGACCGACCGGAACACCTCCATGACCCCCGCGGAGATCCGGGAGTAGTCCTCGTGGTGCGGGAGCAGGACGGTGGCGCTCGGGCACAACCGTCGGGCGCGGGCCATGGGCATGGCGGCGTGCACGCCGTAGCGGCGAGCTTCGTAGGTCGCGGACAGCACCACCCCGCGGCTGCCGCCGCCGACGATGACCGGGGTGCCGACCAGGTCGGGGCGGCGCAGCAGTTCGACGGAGGCGTAGAAGGCGTCCATGTCGACGTGCAGCACCGTGCAGCCGGAGTCGTCGTCGTCCAGTCCCCAGCCACCGGGTGCGCTGGGACGCCGCAGCTGCCGGCGGCTCACCGCCCCCTCCCCGTGGGAGGGAGCGGTTCAGCGGGTCGCGTGCAGGTGCAGGTGGCCGGCGAGACCGAGCAGCTCCGGTGAGGCCGAGGCCCGCGACTCCAGCTCGCGCAGGAGGGCGAGGGCGTCGTCGGACCCGGTGCCGGCCGAGGGCACGACGTCGCTGAAGGTCCGGGTTCCCTCGACCGCGGTGACGTCGAACCCGACCGCTTCGGCCAGGGCCGTCGCCGAGGCGCGGTCGAAGCGTCGGCGCAGCGGGTCGTGCCCGCTCCAGCGGTGGTCGGGGTCGGAGAGCACGTGCAGCGCCTGGTCGAGGTGACCCGCGAGGACGCGGGAGAGGACGGTGGCCGGCCACTGCGCGACGAGCAGGCTGAGCCGGCCCCCGGGGCGCAGGACCGTGTGCGCGGCCCGGAGCGCGGCGGCCGGGTCGTCCACGACCTCGAGGACACCGTGGCAGAGCAGGACGTCGACGCTGCCGGGTTCGAGGACGGCAGCGAGGTCGGACGCGTCGCCCTGCAGGGAGCGGACCCGGTCCGACAACCCCGCCTCGACGGTGCGACGCTCCAGCGCGGCGAGGGCGTCGGGCGAGGGGTCGACGACGACGACCCGGTGACCCAGCGCGGCGACCCGCACGGCGAGCCCACCGGTGCCGCCACCGAGGTCGACGACGGTGAGTTCAGCGCTGCCCGGGCCTCCCGACCCCGCGGCCTCCTCGAGCAGGCGTGCGACCCCTTCCCAGAGGACCGTCGACGTGCGGGGACGGCCCCGTTCCTTCGCCACTCGTTCCTCCAGGGTCGTGCGGTTCGTCCGGTCGGTGCTGCGCCTCCCCACCCTAGACACCCCGTACCGCCGAGCCCGTCCGCCATCCCGGTCACCACCCCGAACTGCCCTGGCTGGAGTGCCACAGCTTGCGCGGGGGCTCCTCCCGGTCCTCCTCGGGAGCCGCGGCCCGGCCGATGGACCGGGAGTTTCGGGTGTCCTCGCCCGCCGGTCTCAGATCTGCGTAGGGCGACTGGCGGAACCCGCTGGCGTGCACCAGCACGCGTCGGGTGCCCACCCCCCCGGCGGAACCGTGCTCCTCGGCGTGCGGGGCCGGGGTCATCACCGGACGGGAGGAACGACTGGCGGCGGCGCCGACGGTCGCAGCGCGGGAGTACTCGGGGTTCGGGGCGCTGGTGATGAGGTCGCGCACGACCTCGATCCCGCCGTCGGTCCAGGCGTCCCACAACGCGGGCAGTTCCCAGGCGCCCGTGGCGCGCAACGAGACCCCGCGCGGGCCGGTGCGGCGCAGCACCCCGCGCACCACGAGCAACCAGGAGTGGAAGACCGTCGCGGCGTAGGGACCCTGCGCGTCCTCGAAGAAGGTCGCGTCGAGGGGGCCGGTGGTGTCGTCGAGGGTGAGGAAGACGACACGCCGCCCGGAGCGGACCGGCGGGGTCTGGGTGGCGACCTTCACCCCGGCGACGAGCAGTTCGGCGGCGTTGCGCCGCGAACGCAGATCACGGGCCGGGGTGACCTGCAGCGCCCGCAGCAGCGGTGCGTAGAAGTCGACGACGTGCGCACTGACGTCGAGGCCGAGGACGTCGAGTTCCGCCCGGACCCGTTCGGCCCCGGTCATCTCGGGCAACCCGCTGAGCGCGACCTCCTCGGGGGCGTCCCCGAGGTCGAGGGCGAGCTGGACGGTGCGGGCGGAGTCGTCGACGGGCCGGGCGGCCCGGGACTGCGCGTCCGCAGCCGCCCGGACGTCGAGGGGGCCGCTGCGCGGGGCGGTCCTGCGGGCGCGGGTGGTGGTGGTGGTGCCGGTGGGCGAGCGGCTCCAGCGGTCGAGTTCGGCGACCTGCAGCAGCAGGTCCCGGCGGGTGGCGCGGCCCCGGCGGGGGACGGCGTCGCCGGCCCGGCCGACCGGACGCATGCCGTGCAGGGAGTCCAGCGCACCGGCCAGGACGAGTCGTTCGGCGATCGGCCGGGTGGGCCGGGCCCGGTGCCAGAGGTCGGCCAGCGACCGGTAGGGCCGGCCGGCGACGATGCGGGTGACCTCGGCCTCGGAGATGCCCTTGACGTCGGTCAACGAGAGCCGGATGCCGAAACCCGTGCCGTCGGCGATGCCCTCCCCCAGGCCGTCGGCGTTGCGCACCCCGCGGCCACCGAGCCAGGGGTCGAGGAGTTCCTGACCGTCGTGCCCGGCCCGGGGTTCGGGCACGTCCACGCGTTCGACGCGGTAGGTGTCGTCGGAGGCGTTGACGTCGAGGCCAAGCACCTCGATGCCGAGGTTGCGGGCGTCGTCGAGGATCAACCGCTTCGGGTACATGCCCGGGTCGTGCGTGAGGACCCCGGCCAGGAACGCGGCCGGGTGGTGCGCCTTCAGCCACGCCGACTGGTAGGTCGGCAACGCGAAGGCAGCGGCGTGGGCCTTGCAGAACCCGAACGAGGCGAACGCCGTGAGCACCTCCCAGATCCGGTCGACCGTCGCCTCGGGGTACCCGTGCTCGATCGCGCGACGCTTGAACTGGGGTTCCATCTCCTCCTGGCCGGCACGGGTGCCGAGGTGGCGGCGGTACTCGTCGGAGACCGCGAGGTCGTGGCCGGTGGTGGCCTGGATGAGTTCGATCACCTGCTCGTGGAACACGACCACCCCGTAGGTCTGCTCGAGCACGTGGCGGAGCCGGTCGTCGAGGTACTCCGGCTGCGCCCAGCCCTGCCGGGCGCGCAGGAACGGGTTGACCATGTCCGACTTCACCGGTCCGGGACGGAACAGCGAGATGTCGACGATGACGTCGTGGAAGGTGGCGGGGGCGAACTTGCCGACGAGTTCGCGCTGACCGGGCGACTCGATCTGGAAGCAGCCGAGGGTGCGGGTGGACTGGATCAGCTTGTAGGTGGCCGGGTCGTCCAGCGGCACCTGGTCGCGGTCGTCGAGGTCCACCGTCGTCTCCTCGACGCGTTCGACCTCCCGCACCGCGTAGGCCATCGCCGACTGCATCCGGATCCCGAGGACGTCGAGCTTGAGCAGGCCCATGTCCTCGACGTCGTCCTTGTCGAACTGGCTCATCGGGAAACCCTTCCAGCTGGCCTCCACCGGGGTCCGGTCCAACAGGGCGGGGTTGGACAGCACGACCCCGCAGGGGTGCAGGGCGATGTGGCGGGGCAGACCGTCGAGGCGTTCGACGAGGTCGAAGAAGACGTCGAGGCGTTCCTCCCCCAACCCGCTGCGCCGCAGCTCGGGCAGCTCGGCGATGGCGTTGCGGGCGTCGCGGGCGCGCAGGTGCGGGAACGCCGTGGCGATGGCGTCCACCTCCCCCGGGGGCAGACCCAGCGCCGCACCGACGTCGCGGACGGCGTGCCGCACCCGGTAGCTGTCCATCATCGACACGCAGGTGACGCGTTGACCGCCGAAGCGGTCCAGGATCGCCTCGTAGACGGCCTCGCGGCGGGCGGACTCGACGTCGAGGTCGATGTCGGGCAGCTGCCCACGGCGGGGGTTGAGGAACCGTTCCATGAGCAGGCCGTGCTCGAGGGGTTCGACGTCGGAGATCCCCAGCAGGTGGTTGACCAGGCTGCCTGCGCCCGACCCGCGGGCCGCGACCCGGACGTGCAGGGACCGGGTGAGGTCGCAGACGTCGGCGACGGTGAGGAAGTAGCTGGCGAAACCGACCTTCCCGATGATCTCGAGTTCCTCGTCGAGCCGGCGACGGACCCTGGCCTCGAGCTTGAGGTCGGCACCCGAGTAGCGCCGGGGGATGCCCTCCTCGGAGCGTCGACGCAGGACGGCGATCGCCTCGACGTCCGGCGCCAGCCCCAGGGCCTCCCGGTCGGGCAGGTGGTGGGCGCCGATGCCGAGGTCGGTGGCCGGGTCGAGGCGGAGACGTTCGGCCAGGGTCGTCGTGGCGTTCAGGAGTTCCGCGGCCCAGCCGGGGTCGCCGGCGGCACGGGCGACGTCGGCCGCCGTCCGGACCATGTCGGCCGTGGGCAGCAGGTGCCCCTGTCCCGTCGTCCGGTCCAGGTGCCGGGTGCCCAGCGGGACGAGCCGGCGGATCGCGTCGAGCAGGTCGGCGGTGGGTGCCCCGTCGGTTCCGGCGGAGCGGACGGCGGCGGTGAGGACGACGGGAATCCCGGCCTCGCGGGCCAGGCCCAGCATCCGGGCGGCGTGCTCGACGCTGCCCGCCGTTCCCGGCGGGGCGTGGTGGCAGACCACCTCGACGTGCAGCGAACCGACGGGCAGCAGGTCCCGCCACCGCTGCAGGACGGACCGGGCGAGGTCGTCGCGACGGGCGAGCACCGCCCGCCCGAGTTCGGACCCCGGGCCCAGCAGCACGACCAGGGCCGGACGACCCGAGGTGTCGACGGCGTTCGCCGCGACGAGTTCGAGGCTGCTGACCGGAGTTCCGCGCATCCCGCCGAGGTGGGTCTCGCTCACCAGCCGGCACAACCCCGCCCAGCCGCGAGCGGCGCCGGCGTCGTCGGCGCCGAGGGCGAGCACGGTGACCCGGGGCAGCCGGGGGTCGACGACCGCCCCACCGCGGGTGGGGTTGCGGGAGGTGGTGCGGCGCACGGCGACCGAGGGGTCGGCCCAGGCCGGCAGACCGTCGACCAGCCCGCTGGGGGCGGTGGCGAGGT
Source organism: Kineococcus sp. AC630 (assembly GCF_979255925.1). Classification (NCBI taxonomy): domain Bacteria; kingdom Bacillati; phylum Actinomycetota; class Actinomycetes; order Kineosporiales; family Kineosporiaceae; genus Kineococcus; species Kineococcus sp. AC630. The sequence goes on along the minus strand of NZ_CEEDMJ010000006.1, from coordinate 224,839 downwards.
CGACGCCGAGGACGGGGGTGATCCCCGCCTCGCTGCAGGCGCGCACGAACTTCACGGCGCCGTAGAGACCGTCGCGGTCGGTGAGGGCGAGGGTCGGCATGTCGAGTTCGGCGGCCCGGGTGACCAGAGCGGTCGGGGTCGAGGTGCCGTAGCGCAGCGAGTAGCCGGAGGCCACGTGCAGGTGCGTGAACGGGGAGTTCGAGGGTGCGGTGGTGCGCATGGGGACGTCCTTCGAGAACGCGCCCGTGGGGAAGGCCGAGCGGAGTGGTGCGAGGTGCTGGGTCGCGGGCGCGTCCGCCGGTGGTCGCCCGCGGCGGTCAGCCGGCCAGCGGGAGGGCGCTGAGCCCGAGCAGCGATTCCACGACGCGGTGGAACTGCTCGGCGTCGGTGAGGAGTTCCTCGGCGGCAGCCTCGTCGACGACGCCGGTCCGGCCGGCCTCGACCGCGGAACGCAACGGGGCGGTCGCGGCGAACCGTTCGGCCCACGCCTGCAGGGCGGGGTCGAAGGCGGGGAGCATCTCCCAGACGCTGCGGGGGCCGCTGCGCCGGGGACTGGTGGGACGTCCGTGCACGGCGACGAGGGCAGCGCCCGCACGCAGTGCGGCGAGGTGAGCGTGGACGTAGCGCTCGGCGGTGTCGTCGGAGCGCAGGGCGACGAGCAGCTCGTCCTCGCAGCGCTCGAGCAGGTCGAGAGCGGCGGTGGTCAGCGGGCGCGGGAGACCCTGGGGGACGTCGAGGGTGGCGGGCATCGCGTTCTCCTCCGTGATCGGTCGGTCTGGTGCGGTTCGGTGAGGGGTCGGGCGGCTGGTCAGTCGCTGACGCGCAGCAACTGCCAGCCGTCCGACCCGTCAGGAGAAGGAGTAGCAGCGCCCTCCGACACAGCCGCCGTTCCGGGCGGGACGCATCGGGCGAGGTCGTAGACACCGATCGCACCGGAGCGCCCGACGCTGGCCTCGACGCGGAAGACCTCGCGTTCGAGGTCGCCGATCTCGAGGACGGGACGGACCGCGGTCGCCGTACCGCCGCCCGTCGGGCCGTCGCCGTGGACGGCGGCGACGGCCGGGTGCTCCCACCAGGCGCTGCGTTCACGCCACCGGGACAGGACCGCGCGCACGACGTAGAGCCGTCCGTGCCAGACGAACTGGGCGGGTTCGTCGGGCGCCTCCCCCACCGCACCGGACCGGACGTGGACCTCGTCGAAGAACCGTCGCACCGCTGTCACCTTCCCCACTCGAGCCGGCGCTGCAGTGGATCACCCGCAGCGCGGCGAGCCGGGGGAAGCGGCCCGCGACGACACGCCCGGAGCGCGGCCCGCGGAGCTTCCCCTCCCCCCGGACCGCGCCACCGGGCGGTCACCACGTTCGAACACCGGTTCGAACGCAACTCGAAGCTACACCACCGCACTCAGGGGTCGTCAACGGTGAACCGGGTAATCCACAGGGCGGAGAGTCCCTCCCCAGGGACGGAGGGTGAGCGCTCGCGAGGAGTCACCCGAACGGCCGACAGGTTGTCCACAGACGCCGTCCGGCGGTGCCTCCGAGAGCCCCGGCCGTGCGACCGTGCCGCAGTGATCCAGCTCCACCGCGCCGCCGCACCCCTCGTCGCACTCGCCGTCACCGGTCTGCTCGTCGGGTGTTCGAACGAGACCGTCGCCGGACCCGTCGCGAGTTCCACGACCGCCGCGACGAGCGGCCCCGTCGCGACGCCGACGCCGACGGAGACTGCCCTCGCGGCACCGACCTCGGTCGCGACGGCGGAGTTCCCACTCCCGGAGCAGGACGACCTGAGCCGGACGTTCACGGTGGACGGGGCCGGGACGTTCGCGGCCTACTTCACGCGGGTCCTGAACTACTCGCGCGCGACGGGGGACCCCACCCTGCTGCGGTCGATCTCCGATCCCAACTGTGGTGGATGCAAGTACCACGCCGATGTGATCGAGGAGTATCGCAGCAAGGGTTACACATCAGAGGGATTCCTAATTCAGTTCACTGGCACCAATGTTGACTCTTGGGCTCCTGATACCGGAGAGATCGGCTTGACCGTGACGGTAACCAGTCCCGCCTACAACACCACCGACCGCAACGGGCAGATTATCGGCTCTGCCACTGAGATGACAGATGGCGAGTTCTGGATCGACCTCAACTGGGTGGAAAATCGTTGGATCGTCTGGGAAGTCCAGTGAGTCGAATGCGACTCCTCGCCATCGGGGTGGGAGTGCTCACACTGAGCGTTACCACCTCACATGCATTCGCAGGTACTCCTTCGGAGACCAACGGATCCGGTCAACGAGACGGGATTGAGATCGGCGCATCTCGCTCGAGCCGGGACCATCGAAAACCAAACTCAGGAACTACCGGTAAGTCTTCTCAACCTGTCCAGGTCTCCAAGACCCCCGCCTGCGGCCGCAACGGCCCAGAAGGCTCCTTCGGGTCCGACACCTGCCGGGCCTCCATCGCGAACTGCCCGCCCGGGCAGTTCCTCGTCACCACCTGGACCCGGACCGGTGACGACGTCCGCTGGATCAACCAGGGGAACTCCTGCACGACCGGGGCCACCACCGCGGCACCCGTCGTCCTGCCGACCGTCACCGAGGCCGACCTGCGCCGCGTTCCGCTGCCCGCGAGCCCGGTGAACCTCCAACCCGACGGCGGCGAGGCCCTGCTCAACGTCCCGCTGATCCTGCACACCACCACGGGGACGGTCACCCGGGACACCACCGTCCTGGGCTACCCGGTCACCATCCGCGCCACGCCGACGAGCTGGACGTGGACGTTCGGCGACGGTTCCACCTTGGGGCCCACCGCGGACCCCGGAAACCCCTACCCCCACCAGAGCCTCACCCACACGTACACCGCAGCGGGCGACCGGGAGATCACCCTCACCACCACCTACACCGGCGAGTACACGATCGCGGGGCTCCCCTACCGACCCATCGACGGCACCGCCTCGGTGACGTCCGCACCGACCCCGGTCCACGTCCTCACGGGATCCGCCGTCCTCACGCGCTGACCTGCACGAACGTCTCCCGGACGCTCGGCGCGACGGGGCGCGCGAACCGGCCTACCGTGGTGGTGCATGAGGTGGACGGTGCTGCAGGCGACTCCTGGGAACGGGGGGCCGACCACCGCCACGCCCCCCGCCGTGGAGGCCACCGCGACCGCTCTCGTCGACCTGGACGGCGCGGGTGAGGTCCTCGAAGTACCGGCGACCCTGCGGAACCCGGCCGAGCTCGCGGAACACCTCGGGGTCCCGCTCGCCGCCGTGGCGACCACCGCCGTGCTGAGGACCCGGGACGGCAGGCACCTGCTGGTCGTGGCCTCCGCGACGCACCCGATCTTCCTGCCCACCCTCGCCGGCGTGCTCAGCGAACCGGAACTCCGGTGGGACGACGACTCGGAAGTGCTGCGCCGCACCGGATCCGTCCTGGGATCGGCGTCGCCCATCGGACTCACCGCGGAACTACCGACCTTCGTGGACGTGGCCCTGGCCCCGTACCCGGCGATCTGGGTCCCGGCCGGACACCCGCACGCCGTGTTCCGCACCCGCTACGACGAGCTCCTCCGCCTCACCAGCGGGCACCCCGTCGAGATCGGATGACCGAACTCCTCGAGGGGTTCGCCGTCCACCACGCCGGGTCCACCGCCCCCGAGGCACCGGTCGTCGTCCTCGTCCACGGCCTCGGTGGTGCCGCGAGCACGTGGAACCCCCTCGTCCCCCACCTCGCCCCCGACCACCGCCTTCTGCTCGTCGAGCTCCCGGGGCACGGGGTCAGTCCGTCGATCGACAGCGCGCAGATGAGCCCCCGGGCGCTGGGTGCCCGGCTGCACCGGCTCACCGCCACCCTCGCGAACCGGCAGGGACGCACCGTCCACCTGGTCGGGCACTCCCTCGGCGGCTGGATCTGCCTGGAGGCCGCGGCGGAACCCGGGGCCCGCGACACCGTCGCCAGCGTCACCGCCTTCACTCCCCCGGGGCTCTGGACCACTCCCCGCCGACGGCCGCCGCTGCTGCCGACCGGTCAGCAGTTCCCCCGCCTCGCCGGCCGGTTCCCGAGCGAACTCGTCACGACCAGGATCGGGCGGACGCTGGCCCTGGGAGCGACCAGCACCGCACCCCGCCGCCTGCCGGCCGAGGTCGTGCGCGCGGCGGTGCGCTCCATCGCCGCCGCACCCGGGTACGCCGGCGCGGACGCCGGCATCGCGGGCGGAGCGTTCACCCGGGGCGGTGCGGTGCTGGTCCCGGTGACGGTCGTGACCGGTCTGCGGGACCGGGTGCTGCCACCGTCGTTCGTGGTGCGGGCCTGCGCGCCACCGCAGACGCACTGGCTGGAGTGGGAGGACTGCGGTCACGTCCCGGTGTGGGACCGCCCCGCGGACTGCGCCACCGTCGTCCGCGACCGACTGCGCAGCGCGTAGCCTCACCGGGTGCCCACCCCTGAGATCGTCACGCTCGACGTCTGGAAGGTTGCGGCGCAGACCGTTCCGCGGGCGCTGTGGCGGATGGCTGTGGACCGCCGGAAGGTGACGCGGCTACCGGGAGCGCAGTTCGCGAAGCTCCTGGGCACCGGTGACGGCACGACCTTCACGGTCCGTGACGCGGACCCGCTGCACTGGGCCGTCCTGGTCGCCTGGAACTCCCGGGCCGACGTCGACCGATACGAGGACTCGCGGCCGGTCCGCGCCTGGCGGAGTTTCGCCACCGAGCGGTTGCAGGTCCGCCTGGCTCCGCTGAGCAGCCGCGGGAGCTGGTCCGGGCGCGAACCCTTCGGCGGGTCCCGGTCGGCGCCGGACGACGGCGGGCCGGTGGCCTCGATCACCCGCGCCCGGTTGCGACCGACGAAGGCGCCCTCGTTCTGGCGGGCGGTCCCGCCCGTCGCCGCCGACCTGCACACCGTGCCCGGGTTGCGGTGCGCGATCGGGGTGGGTGAGGCGCCGCTGGGGTACCAGGGGACGTTCTCGTTGTGGGAGTCGACGAACGCGATGCGGGAGTTCGCCCACCGCCGCAGCGCCCACCGCGAGGTCATGGCCGCCACCCCGCGGGAAGGCTGGTACGCGGAGGAACTGTTCGCGCGGTTCCGGGTGCTGGAGGTCCGGGGGACGTTGGACGGAGCGGTGCCCTGAGGCCGGCCGGGGCTCGTGTCGGAGCCGACTCCTAGAGTGCTGGGGTGCCTCCCAAACTCGCGCCGCTCCTGACCGGGGTCCTCACCGGGGCGGCCGTGCTCACGCAGATCGCCCACCCGCTGCTGCGGGGCGAGACCCTGCGTCGCACGACGATCGGATCGGTCGCGGCCTTCTCCGCGGCGGCCCTCGGTGACGCGGCCCGCCGGGGCGGTGCGCGCGGGACGGTGACGACCCTGGCCGTCGCGGGCGGTCTCGGTCTGCTGGCCGAGGCGGTGGGTACCCGCACGGGGAAACCCTTCGGGCGCTACCGCTACGCCGGGACCCTCGGTCCGCAGGTCCTGGACGTGCCGGTGGTCGTCCCGCTGGCGTGGACGATGCAGGCCCAGCCGGCGGTCCGGCTCGGACGGCGCCTGGCCCGGGAGCTGCCCCGGGAGTGGTCGCGCGGACGACGTGACGTCGTGGTCGTCGTCACGGCCGCGTGGACGCTGGCCAGCTGGGACCTCTTCCTCGACCCGCAGATGACCGCCGCGGGCCACTGGGTCTTCGCCGACCCCCACCCGCACCTGCCGGGGGTACCGGGCATCCCCCTGGGCAACTACGCGGGCTGGTTGCTGACGGCCCTCGTGATCTGCGCGGCACTGCACCGGGCCCTGCCGGCGGAGGACGAGGACCCGCAGACCGTCCCCGCGACCCTGCTCGGCTGGACCTGGCTGGGCTCGACGCTGGGCAACGCGGTGTTCTTCCGGCGTCCCGTCGTCGCCGCCTACGGCGGGGTCGCGATGGGGCTCACCGTCCTCCCCTACCTCCGCGTCGTGCTCGGGGGTCGGCGGTGAACTGGTGGCGCACCCTCACCTGGGCCGGGACGGCGAGCGCCGTGGCGCTGACCGCCCACTCGCTGGTGAACGCCCACGCGTTGCGACTCCCTCCGCTCGATCCACCGCCGGTCCCGGGACGGATCAGCGTGCTGGTGCCGGTGCGTGACGAGGAGGACCGCGTCGAGGCCTGCCTGACCTCGCTGCTGGACCAGCTCAGCGTCCCCGACTACGAGGTGCTCGTCCTGGACGACGCCTCGACCGACCGCACGGCCGACATCGTCGCGGCGATCGCCGCCGCCGACCCACGGGTCCGGTTGCTGCGCAGCGACGGCCCGGAGCCGGGGTGGCTGGGGAAGACCCACGCCTGCCACCTGCTGGCCCAGGCCGCCGGGGGTGAGGTCCTGGTCTTCGTGGACGCGGACGTGGTGCTCGCTCCGCACGCCGTGGCGGCGGGGGTCGACCTGCTGCGCAGCACCGGCCTGGACCTGGTCAGTCCCTACCCCCGCCAGCTCGCCGACACGTGGAGCGAGCGGCTCGTGCAGCCGTTGTTGCAGTGGTCCTGGCTGACGACGTTGCCGCTGCGGCGGGCGGAGGTCTCGCCGCGGGCGAGCCTCGCCGCCGCGAACGGTCAGTTCCTCCTCGTCGACACCGCCGCCTACCGCGACGCGGGCGGGCACGCGGCGGTGCGGGCCGAGGTCCTCGACGACCTGGCGCTGCTGCGGTCGGTGAAGGCGCACGGTGGGCGCGGTGGGGTCGCCGACGGCACGGCGCTGGCGACGTGCCGGATGTACGGCGGCTGGGACGAACTGCGCGAGGGGTACGCGAAGTCGTTGTGGTCGGCGTTCGGGTCGGCCCCCGCGGCGGGTGCCGTGGGTGCGGCCCTGGCCCTGGCCTACCTCGTGCCGCCGGTCGCGGCCCTGACGGGGTCGAAGGCGGGGGCGCTCGGCTACCTCGCCGGCGTCGTGGGCCGCTACGCGGCGGCGGAGCGCACCGGTGGCCGTTCCGTCCCGGACGCGTTCGCGCACCCGGCCTCCATCGCCGTCTTCCTCGGGCTGCTGGCCGACTCCTGGCGCCGCCACGGCCGGGGCGAACTGACTTGGAAGGGGCGGACGCTCTGAGCACCGTCGTCGTCATCGGGGCGGGCCTCGGGGGGTTGTCGGTCGCGGCGCGACTGGCCGCCCTCGGGCACCGCGTGGAGCTCTTCGAGCAGGCCGAGGAGGTCGGCGGGAAGCTCGGCTGGTTCAGCCGGGACGGGTTCTCCTTCGACACCGGCCCGTCGCTGCTGACGCTGCCCGCGGTGCAGCGCGACCTGTTCCTCAAGACGGGTGACCCGATCGAGTCGGTGCTGGACGTCGTCCCGCTCGACCCGATCGCGCACTACCGCTTCGCCGACGGCACGGAGCTCGACCTGCCGGGGGGCGGGCTGCCGGTCGTCGCCCGGGCCCTGGACGAGGCCCTCGGGGCGGGGACGGGAGCGCAGTGGACGGCGTTCCACCGCCGCGCCGCGGCGATCTGGGACGTGGCCCGCGAACCGTTCCTCGAGTCCCCCCTGGAGGGTTCGCGGACGCTGGTCCGGTTGGCCCGCAGACGCTCCGACGTCACCACGGTGGCCCCGTGGGCGAGTCTGCGGGGGTTGGGACGGCACTACCTGAGCGACCCGCGGCTGCGGGTCCTGCTGGACCGCTACGCCACCTACTCCGGGTCCCACCCCGCGAAGGCGCCCGCCGCGCTGGCGACGGTGCCGTTCGTCGAGCAGGCCTTCGGCGCCTGGTACGTCCGCGGCGGGTTGCACGGGCTGGCGCGCGCCGTCGCGGACCGGGCGGGTGAGCTGGGGGTGCGGATCCACACCGGGACCCCGGTCGCCGCCGTGCTGAACGAGGGGGTCCGTGCGAGCGGGGTCCGCCTCGCCGACGGCACCGAGGTGCGCGCCGACGTCGTCGTCTCGGCGGTGGACGCCGCGCAGCTGTACCGCACGCTGCTGCCCCGACCGCGGCTGGCGCCCCGCCGCTCGCGCCGCTCGACGTCGGGGTTCGTGCTGCTGCTGGCCCTGGACGGGCGGACCCCGGGGCTGCGCCACCACACGGTCCTCTTCCCCGACGACTACGACGCGGAGTTCGCCGACCTCGCCGCCGGCCGGCCGGTGGCGGACCCGACGGTCTACGTCAGCGCCCCCGACGATCCGGCGCTGCGCCCGGACGAGAACTCCGAAGCCTGGTTCGTCCTGGTCAACGCCCCCGTGCACGACCCGGAGCGCGGCACCGACTGGAGCGCGCCCGACCTCGTGCGACGGCACACCCGCACGGTGCTGGAGACCATGGCGTCACGCGGTCTGGACGTCCGGGACAGGGTGCGCTGGAGCGAGGCCCGCACGCCCGCCGACCTCGAACGCCTCACCGGCAGCGACGGCGGGGCGATCTACGGGACGGCCAGCAACGGGGCCCGCTCGGCCTTCCTGCGCCCGGCGAACCGCTCACCCGTCCCGGGGTTGTTCCTCGTCGGGGGCAGTTCGCACCCGGGTGGGGGCCTGCCCCTGGTGGGTCTCTCGGCGCGGATCGTCACCGACCTCATCGGGCCGGCCTAGAGCCGGCGGCCGACCGCGGTCGCGACCTGCACCAGCCCGATGAAGCCGAGGACGGCCCACACCCCGGCGCCGAGCGTCGCCCAGTCCAGCCAGACGACGATGGCGGTGGCGGCGGCGCAGGAGGCGGCGATCGCGAGCCGGACGGGGCGTTCGGCGACGGAGACGATCCGCACGTCGTCGACGCCGAGGCCCTGACCCCGCGCGCGCAGGTACTCCTGCAGCTGGGCGAACCCGCCCGCGGTGAGGACCAACCAGGCCGGGGCGCCGCACCCCCAGAGCACGACGGCGCAGGCGGCGTCGCCGACCCGGTCGCAGGCCGCGTCGAGCAGCGCGCCGCGGCGGCTGGTCCGGCCCGTCATGACCGCGACGGCACCGTCGAGGTTGTCGAAGATCCCGGCGATCGCGAGGAGCGCCCCGGCCACCACCGCCGCCACCCCGCCGCGGCCGCCGAGGACGGCGACGGCCGCCGCGACGACCGCGAGGGCACCGCCGGACAGCGTGATCGCCGCCGGGGGGACGCCGGCTCCGGCGAGCGGGCGGGCGAGGGCGTGCGCCGCGCTGAGCCAGCCGCGGACGAGGGCGTTGGCGTGCGTTCCACCGTGCAGTGCGCGCCAGGTGCGCAGGTACGCCTCTCGATCCATCGCCACGGACCCAACGGTAGAGCCCAACCCGCCCGTGACCCGCCGGTGACCAGCGCGGACGCGCGTTCGCCTGCCGACAGGGGGGTGCTTAGAGTGCACCTGTGCCGCCCGCCTCCTCCGCCCACCCGACGGTGACCAGCGATCTGCGACGTGCCGTCTCGGAGGTCCTCGACGACTTCCTGCGGGACCAGGCCGCGGTCCTGAGCGAGGTCAGTGACGACTGCACGCCGATCCTCGACGCGATCTCGTCGTTGCTGTCCGGCGGGAAGCGGTTGCGTCCGGCGTTCTGCTACTGGGGTTTCCGCGGCGTCGGTGGCGACCTCCCCGACGAGGGCATCGTGACCGCCGCCGCGTCGCTGGAACTCTTCCAGGCGGCGGCGCTCATCCACGACGACGTGATGGACGACTCCGACACCCGCCGGGGCCAGCCCGCCGTGCACCGTCGTTTCGCGTCGCTGCACGCGGCGCAGGGCTGGGACGGCAGCGGCGAGCGGTTCGGGCTGGCCGGGGCGGTCCTCGCAGGCGACCTGTGCCTGGGGTGGAGCGACGAACTCTTCTCCCGGGCCCGCCTGGACCCCGACGCCCTGGACCGCGGCCGGCGCATCTTCAACGTGATGCGCACGCAGCTCATGGGCGGGCAGTACCTCGACATGCTCGAGCAGGCGTCCTCGGACCAGCGCGGTGCCGCCGGCGCCGTGGACCGGGCCCGGCGGGTCGTGACGTTCAAGAGCGCGAAGTACTCCATCGAGCACCCGCTGCTGCTGGGGGGCTCGCTGGCCGGGGCCTCGACCGACCTGCTGGCCGACTACTCGCGCTTCGGGCTGGCGCTGGGTGAGGCGTTCCAGCTGCGCGACGACGTCCTGGGCGTGTTCGGTGATCCCACCGAGACGGGCAAACCCGCTGGGGACGACCTCCGGGAGGGCAAGCGCACCGTGCTGGTCGGTCTGGCCGTGCAGGCCGCCGACCCCGCCCAGGCCGCGCAGATCAAGCGCTACCTGGGCTCCCCCGACCTGGACGCCTCGGGCGTCCAGACCTTGCGACAGGTTCTGGTGGACACCGGTGCCCTGACTGGAGTGGAGAAGATCATTTCCGAACAGGTAGACGTGGCCTGCGCGACGCTGGACGCCGCCGACGTGAGCGAACCGGCCCGCGCCGCGCTGCACGAGCTCGTCGTCGCCGCCACGAGCCGTCGCTCGTGAGCGCCCTCGACCGCACCCTCGACTGGTTGCCGGGTCGCACCCGGCACGTGAGCGGCCCCAGCGAGAACGTCGTCGTGGTCGGGGCCGGCCTCGCCGGGCTGTCCACGGCGATGCGCCTGGCCGGTGCCGGACGCAAGGTGACCGTCCTCGAACGGGAGGACGTGCCGGGTGGTCGTGCCGGACTGGTGGTGACGGACACGGCGGACGGGCAGTACCGCTTCGACACCGGTCCGACGGTCCTCACCATGCCGGACCTCATCGCCGACTGCTTCGACGCCCTCGGCGAGGACATGAACGACTGGCTGGACCTGCAGCCCGTCGACCCGCTCTACCGCGGGAACTTCGCCGACGGTTCGAGCCTCTACGTCTCCTCGGACGTGGAGCGGACCGCAGTGGAGATCGAGAAGCTCTGCGGCGCAGCGGAGGCCGACGGCTACCGGCGGTTCGTCCAGCACGTCGCGAACCTCTACCGCTACGAGATCCGCGACTTCATCGACTCCAACATCGACACCCCGCTGGACCTGCTCAAGCCGAACCTCGTGCGCCTGCTGGCGGCCGGGGGCTTCAAGAAGATGGCCCCCGAGGTCGGGAAGTTCCTCAAGGACCCGCGGACCCAGCGGATGTTCTCCTTCCAGGCCCTCTACGCGGGGCTGTCCCCCTACGACGCCCTCGCGCTCTACGCCGTCATCGCCTACATGGACTCCGTCGCGGGGGTCTTCTTCCCCAAGGGCGGCATGCACGCGCTGCCGACGGCGATGGCGGCCGCGGCGGAGAAGCACGGGGTGCAGTTCCACTACGGCACGACCGTCACGAGGGTGGAGCACCACGGCGGACGGGCCACGGCGGTCCTCACCGCGGACGGGCGGCGGTTCCCCGCCGACGTCGTCGTGCTCAACCCCGACCTCCCGGTCGCCCGGGAGCAGCTCCTCGGGGACCCGGTGCGGCGCAAGCTGACCTTCTCCCCCTCCTGCTACCTCCTGCTGGCCGGGTCCTCGAAGGACTACCCCGACCCCGTCCACCACTCGATCCACTTCGGGGACGCGTGGGAGCAGGTGTTCGCCGAACTCCTCGACGGGCGGCTGATGAGCGACCCCTCGGTCCTCGTCTCGCGCCCCACGGTCTCCGACCCGTCGCTGGCCCCGGCCGGCAAGCACGTCTACTACGTGCTCTTCCCGACGCCGTCGCTCTCGGCGGGCTCGAGCCGGATCGACTGGGACACCCACGCCCCGCGCTACCGCGAGCACGTGCTGGAGGTCATGGAGCAGCGTGGCTACGAGGGCTTCGGCGACTCCCTCGAGGTCGAGGACGTCGCCACCCCGGCGGACTGGGAACGCCGGGGCATGGCCGACGGCGCCCCGTTCGCGTCCTCGCACCTGTTCCGTCAGACCGGGCCGTTCCGGCCGGGGAACATGTGGGGCGAGAACGTCGTCTTCACCGGCTCCGGGACCCAGCCCGGGGTCGGGGTGCCGATGGTGCTCGTCTCGGGTCGGCTGGCGGCCGAGCGCGTGACGGGCCGGGACCGCTCGTACCGTTCGCGCGCCTGGCGCAGCGTGTGAAGCTGCCCCGCAGCAGCGCCGCGGCCCTGGACGCGGCCGCGGCGACCGACCCCGCGCTGCACGACCCGGAACTGCGCGCCGCGTTCGAGACCTGCCGGCGCCTGCACGCCGACCACGGGAAGACCTACTACCTGGCGACGTTGCTGCTGCCCGCGGCGAAGCGTCCCTACGTGTGGGCGCTGTACGGGTTCGCCCGCTACGCCGACGAGTTCGTCGACTCCTTCACCGACCCCGACCCGGACGCCCTCGTCGCGTGGTCCGACGACTTCCTGAAGTCGCTGGACGAGGACGGCCCGCACGACCCGGTCGGGCGGGCGATGGCGGTGACGATGCGCCGTTGGGACATCCCGCGGGAGCAGGTCGAGGCGTTCCTGGACTCGATGCGGATGGACATCACCGAGACCGGCTACCCCACCTACGCGGACCTCGACCGCTACGTCTACGGGTCCGCGGCGGTCATCGGTCTGCAGATGCTGCCGATCCTGGAGCCGCTCACCCCGGCCGCCGTCGCGCCGGCCCGCGCCCTGGGCGTGGCGTTCCAGCTGACGAACTTCATCCGCGACGTCGGCGAGGACCTCGACCGCGGTCGGGTCTACCTGCCCGGTGAGGACCTCGCTCGGTTCGGGCTGACCCGCGAGGACCTCTTCGCCGCGCGCAGAACGGGGACGACACCGCAGGCCGTCCGCGACCTGCTCGCCTTCGAGACCGAGCGGACCCGGGCGCTCTACGCGGAGGCGGAGCTCGGGCTGGACATGGTCCACCCGACCAGCCGGGACTGCCTGCGCACGGCGTACCTGCTCTACGGCGGGATCCTCGACGAGGTCGAGCGCGCCGGGTACGACGTCCTCGCACGCCGGGTGCGGGTCAGCGGACGCCGTCGCCTGGCCGTCGCCCTGCCCGGCCTGGTCCGGGCCCGGCGGGCGCGCCGCGAGGAGTCGCGCTGGCGGACCGCTGCCCGCTGAGGTCCCCGCCGACGACCTCGCTGGGACCAGCGAGGTCGTCGGTCGTGGTCCTCAGAAGCTGAGGGCCTGCGCGCGGCGGCGGATCTCGGTCTTGCGGTTCGCCTTCAGCGCATCGACGGGCGTGCCCGGCAGCGTGTCGTCCGGCGTGTAGAGCCACGCGATGGACTCGGTGTCGGTGAAGCCGGAGTCGGCGAGCACCGACAACGTGCCCTTCAGGTGGTTCAGCGGCCCCTCGGGGGTGACGAACCCGGCGGGTACGTGCGCGACGGCACGTTCCCCGCGACGGACGGCCACCAGTTCACGTTCCTGCAGCCAGCGCCGGACCTCGCGCTGGTCGACGCCGGCCACCTCGGCCACGTCGGGGACGGTCAGCCACTCGGGGACGAGGGCGTCCAGTTCGTCGGTACCCGTCTCACGGGCGATCTCTGCTCTCAGCGGTGCGACCACCCCACCAGTCTGCCGCCTCGCGACGCGCCCGCCCACCTCCCCCGACGAAGTCACGCTCTCCACCATCGTGGGGGTGGTGGTGTCGGGAGCGTCCGATAGGTTCACCCCCGCCCCACCAGCCCCACCCGGAACTCGTGCACCACCAACCCCTGACGACCTGCGAGGAACCCCCGCCATGGCCGACGACCACGACCCCAGCGACGCACCCGAGAAGAACTCCCGGCGCGGCCGGTGGCTGGCCGCCGCCCTCGTCGGGGCCGCCGCTCCCACCGCGCTCGTCCCCGCCACGGCCACCGCGGCCCACGCCGCGACGCCGGAGGAGACCGTCACCGTCCAGCTCGGCGACACCGTGGGGGCGATCGCGAACCGCTCCGGCACCACCGTCGACGCGATCGTGGAGGCCAACGGCCTCGACCGCGGCGCCACCATCGTCGAGGGCCAGCGCCTGCGGATCCCCGGGCCCGAGGCGACCGGCAGCGACGCCGGTGACGCGTCCGCCGGCGGCAGCTACACCGTCCGCCCCGGTGACACCCTCGGGGCGATCGCCGTGGCGCAGGGCACCACCGTCGGTGCTCTGCGTGATGCCAACGGGCTCAGCGCCGACGGGTTCATCCGCGCCGGGCAGGTCCTCACGCTGTCCGGCGGTACGGGTGCCGGCGCCGGGCCCACCACCCGCACGGGCAGCACGACGTACACCGTCCGCGCCGGGGACACCCTGTCCCACATCGCGCAGACGACCGGAGTGAGCGTCGACGACCTCGTCGCGCTCAACGGCCTCGACGACACCGGCTTCATCCTCGAGGGTCAGGCGCTGCAGCTCGGCGCCCGCCCCACGACGGCGACGCAGGCCCCGGCTCCGCAGCCGACCCAGGCGGCCACCGTCAGCGAAGCCGTCGAGACCAACCGCGCGAACCTGCAGGCCTCCGCCCAGCCGAGTCGCGACGAGATGCGCGAGATCATCCGCTCCACCGCGGTGAAGCTCGGGGTGGACCCGTCGCTGGCGCTGGCCATCGGCTACCAGGAGTCCGGCTTCAACATGAAGGTCGTCTCCGGCGCCAACGCCATCGGCGCGATGCAGGTCATCCCGAGCTCCGGCGAGTGGGCCTCGGACCTGCTGGGACGGCCCATCGACCTCTTCGACGCGCGCGACAACGCGCGGGCCGGGGTGGCGATCCTGCGCACGCTCGTCGCCAACAACCCGCCGGACGTCGCGATCGCGTCCTACTACCAGGGTCAGGCGTCGGTGCGCTCGCGCGGGATGTACGACGACACGCGGCGCTACGTGGCCAACGTGCAGACACTGCAGGCGCGCTTCAGCTGACCTGACGCTCGGTCCACCTAGACTCGCTGATCGTGGACGCAACCCTCTCCGACCCCCTCGTCGGGCGACGCCTCGACGGGCGCTACCGCGTCCTGGGACGGATCGGGCGGGGTGGGATGGGTGTCGTCTACCGCGCCGAGGACGAGCGGCTCGACCGCGCCGTCGCCGTGAAGGTCCTCCGGGCCGACCTCGCCCACGACCCGGCGGCCCGCGCCCGGTTCGTCACCGAGGCGAAGTCGGCGGCGCGGATCGGGCACCCCGGGGTCGTCGCGGTGCTCGACCAGGGCGTCGACCACGAGGGTGGCGTCGAGACGGCGTACCTGGTGATGGAGCTCGTCGACGGCCGGACCCTGCGCGACGTGGTGCTCGACGCGGGGGCCCTCACCCCTGGTGAGGCGCTGAAGGTCACCGCCAGCGTGCTCGAGGCGCTGGCCGAGGCCCACCGCAAGGGCGTCCTGCACCGCGACGTGAAGACCGCCAACGTCCTCGTCGCCGACGACGGCCGGGTCAAGGTCGCGGACTTCGGTCTCGCCCGCGTCGCCAGTCCCGGGGGGCAGAGCACCACCGTCGGCATGGGCGACCTGATGGGCACCGCGGAGTACCTGGCCCCCGAGCAGCTGGAGTCGCGGACCACCGACGCCCGCAGCGACGTCTACGGCGTCGGCGTCATGCTCTACGAGATGCTCACGGGCGCTCCGCCGTTCACGGGTGAGAGCCCGTTCACGATCGCCTACAAGCACGTGCACGAGCAGGTCCCGCCGCCCTCGACCCGTGCGCCCGGACTGTCCCCCTCGCTGGACGCCCTCGTCCTCGACGCCCTGGCCAAGGACCCCGACGAACGTCCCGACGACGCCGGGGAGATGCTCGAGCAGCTGCGCGCGGTGCAGTCCTCGCTGACCCCGGAGCAGCTCGCCGCCCGCCCGCCACGCCCCGCCGGTGCGGCCGCGCCGGGCAGCACGACCCGCATCGGCGAGGTCGCCGCCGTCGCCGCCACCCCGACGAAGCGCCCCGCGCCGGCCGAGGGCCACCGTTCCCGCCGCGGCCTGCTGGTCGGACTGGTCCTGCTCGTGCTCGCCGTCGCCGCCGGACTGGCCTGGTACTTCACCGCCGGCCCCGGCGCGTACACCACGACCCCGTCGGTCGCGGGGAAGTCACCGCAGGAGGCCACCAGCACCCTGCAGGCCGCGGGTCTCGCGGTCGAGCAGCAGCCGGGGTTCAGCGACACCGTCGCGCAGGGCCTCGTGGTCTCCAGCGACCCCGGGGAGGGCGGTCGCGTCCGCAAGGACGGCACCGTGACGATCGTCGTCTCCCAGGGCGTCCAGCAGTTCGCCGTCCCCGAGGTCGTCGGCAAGACCAGGGGCGAGGCGGAGCAGCTCCTGACCGGTACCGGCCTCACGGTCGGGAACGTCAGCGAGCAGTTCGACGAGAAGGTCCCCGACGGCTCGATCGTGGCCGCCACCCCGGCCGTGGGGCAGGTCGTCCCCCACGACTCCAGGGTCGACCTCGTCGTCTCGAAGGGTCGCGAGCCGATCGGCGTGCCCGGGGTCGTGAACCAGACGCAGGACGCCGCCAAGAAGGCCATCACCGACAGGGGGCTGTCGGTGGGCAAGGTCACCCAGCAGGTCAGCGAGAGCGTCGCGGCCGGTGAGGTCATCTCCCAGACACCCCCCGACGGGACGCTGTTCCGCGGTGACGCCGTCGACCTCGTCGTCTCCTCGGGTCCGCCGCTGGTGGCCGTCCCGGCCGTGCAGGGCACGCAGGTCGACGCGGCCCGCGCCAAGCTCCAGGGACTCGGGTTCCAGGTCCAGGTCACCAACGTCCTCGGCGGGGTGTTCGGCACCGTCCGCTCCAGCGACCCCGAGGCCGGCACGTCGATCCCCAAGGGGTCGACGATCACCCTCACCGTCGTCTGAAGACGCACGAAGGGCCCGCCACCCGGAGGTGGCGGGCCCTTCGTCGTGAGCCGGTCAGCGCTTGGAGAGCATCTCCGCCGCGAGGAAGGCGAGCTCCAGCGACTGCTGGTGGTTCAGCCGCGGGTCGCACAGCGACTCGTAGCGGGTCGCCAGCGCCGCGTCGTCGATCTCCATGGCCCCACCGAGGCACTCGGTGACGTCGTCACCGGTGAGTTCGACGTGCAGGCCGCCGGGCACGGTGCCCAGGGCCTGGTGGACCTCGAAGAACCCGCGGACCTCGTCCACGACGTCGTCGAAGCGACGGGTCTTGTACCCGCTGGTGGAGGTGATCGTGTTGCCGTGCATCGGGTCGCAGACCCAGGTGACCTGGGCGCCGGACTTCGTGACCCCCTCGACGAGCGCGGGCAGGGCCTCGCGGATCGTCGAGGCGCCCATGCGCGTGATGAACGTCAACCGGCCCGGTTCGCGGTAGGGGTCGACCTTGTCGATGAGCGCGAGCGCGTCGTCGACGGAGGTCTTCGGCCCCAGCTTGATCCCGATGGGGTTGCGGATCTTCGCGGCGAAGTCCACGTGCGCACCGTCGAGCTGACGGGTGCGCTCCCCGATCCAGACCATGTGCGCGGCGACGTCGTAGGGACCGCCCTGGCGCACGTCCTCGGCGGCGGGACCGCTGAGCGGCGGTTCCTCGTCGAGGGTCCGGGTCAGCGGACGTTCGTAGTCGAGCAGCAGCGCCTCGTGGCTGGACCAGAACTGCACGGTCTGCAGGGCGTCGAAGTCGGCGCCGCAGGCCGCCATGAACTTCATGGCCTTGTCGATGTCGTGCGCGAGGGAGTCGTACTTGGCGTTGGCCGCGGTGGCCGCGAAGCCGCGGTTCCACTCGTGGACCTTGCGCAGGTCCGCGTACCCACCGGTCGTGAACGCCCGGATGAGGTTCAGCGTCGCGGAGGACGTGTGGTAGGCGCGGAGCAGCCGCTGCGGGTCGGGGATCCGCGACTCGGGGGTGAACGCGTAGTCGTTGACGGCGTCGCCGCGGTAGGCGGGCAGCGTGACGCCGTCGCGGGTCTCGTCGTTGCTGGAACGCGGCTTGGAGAACTGCCCCGCCATGCGACCGACCTTGATGATCGGCAGGCTGGCCCCGTAGGTGAGGACGGCCGACATCTGCAGCATCGTCTTCAGCCGGCGGCGGATGCCGTCGGCCGTGGCGCCCGCGAACGTCTCGGCGCAGTCCCCGCCCTGCAGCAGGAACGCCTCGCCCCGGGCGGCCTTGGCCAGCTGCCCGCGCAGCTGGTCGGACTCCCCCGCGAAGACCAGGGGCGGATACGACGCGAGCTCCGCGTGCACCTCGGCCAGCGCGGCGGCGTCCGGCCACTGCGGCTGCTGGGCGGCGGGCAGGTCGGGCCACGTGATGCTGGACAGACCCGCGGAGTTCGTCGTCGTGGGAGTGCTCACGCGGGCAAGTGTCGCACCCCCCGCGGGGTAGGGTCGCCACACTCGTGACCGAGCGTCACCAACGGACGCCGGCCGTCTCGGCCCGTCGCGCGTCGGGCACCGTGCGCAACACCCCGGTGGCCTCGGCCAGCGGCACCTGGTGGACCTCGACCCCGTGCAGGGACGCCATCGTGCCCAGGTTCCCGCTCGCGAGCGCCTCGATCGCCGACAGCCCGAACCGCGTCGCGAGGATGCGGTCGGCCGCCGACGGGGTCCCGCCCCGCAGCAGGTGGCCCAGGACGGTGACCCGCGTCGACAACCCCGGGATGCGGGCGAGGAGCTCGTGCTCCAGGGCGTCCCCGGCCCCGCCGAGCTGGGCGTGTCCGAAGGCGTCCCGCGGGGCGTTCTTCGCGGCTTCCTCGCCGTGGACCTTCGCGCCCTCGCTGACGACGATGAGCGGTGCCTGACCGCGGGCCAGGACGGAGCGCGTGACGTCGGCGACGGCGTCGAGGTCGGGGTCCTCCTCGGGCAGGATCGTGACGTGCGCGCCGGCCGCCATCCCGGTGTGCAGCGCGATCCAGCCGGCGTGGCGGCCCATCACCTCCACGATCATCGCCCGGTGGTGGCTCGCGCCGGTGGTGGCGAGGCGATCGCAGGCGTCGACGGCGGTCTGCACCGCGGTGTCGAAACCGAACGTCGCGTCGGTGGCCGACAGGTCGTCGTCGATGGTCTTGGGGGCGCCCACGACCGGGATGCCCGCGGCGTGCAGGGCCGTCGCGACGCCGAGGGTGTCCTCGCCGCCGATGGCCAGCAACGCGTCCACCTCGAGTTCCGTCAACTGCTTGCGGACCCGGGCGACGCCGTCGTCGACGCCGTCGGCCAGCGGATTCGTCCGCGAGGAGCCGAGGATCGTGCCGCCGAGGGTCAGCAGCGGTCTGACGGTGTCCTCGTCGAGGGGGACGGTGTCCCCCTCGAGGACCCCGCGCCAGCCGTCGAGGAACCCGACGAACTCCATCCCGTGCCGTTGGGTCCCGGCCAGCACCGCCGCCCGGATGACCGCGTTCAGTCCCGGGCAGTCGCCGCCCCCGGTGAGGATCCCGACCCGCATCGTGCGTTCTCCAGTCCCCGGCGCCTTCGCCGACGTGCCTGTCGTCCGTCCGGGGGGAACTCTGCCACCGCGGGTCTAGTGCTGCGCGTCGCCGGGCCTCGGCGCGTCGCCGCCCGGGGCGGCGCGCCCGCCCGGGCCGCCCGTGGAGGTGCTCGGCGGCTCGGGGACGCCGGTGCTGCGGGACAGCTCGCTGCGCAGCCGGCTGCGCTCGGCGTAGGCGTCGACGTACTCCTGGCGCGACAGCTTCTGGATCGCGTACATGATCTCGTCGGTGACGGAGCGGACGACGAGCTGGTCGTCCCCCCGACCGGCGAAGCGGGAGAAGTCCAGCGGCTCCCCGAACACGGCGCCGACGCGCCGGATCCGGGGCAGCCTCCGGCCGGTCGGCAGCAGGTCCTCCGTGCCGATCATCGCGACCGGGATCACCGGGGCGCCCGAGGCGAGGGCGATGCGGGCGACACCGGTGCGGCCGCGGTAGAGGCGACCGTCCGGTGACCGCGTCCCCTCGGGGTAGATCCCGAAGAGGTCACCCTCCTGCAGGACGCGCACCGCCCCCGCGATGGCGGCCGAGGACGCCCGGCCCCCGGAACGGTCGACGGGCAGTTGACCGATCCCGTGCATGAGGCCCTTGGTGAGCCGACCGCGCACGCCGCGGCCGGTGAACAGGTCCGCCTTGGCGATGAAGGTGACCCGCCGTTCGACCACCGTCGGGAGCAGCACGGTGTCCGCGGCGGAGAGGTGGTTGCTGGCCAGGATCGCCGGACCGTCGGTGGGAACGTTCTCGAGCCCGCGGACCCAGGGCCGGAACACGGCCGTGACCAGCGGTTCCGCGACCAGCAGCTTGATCGGCCAGTACAGGACGGGAAAGCGCGGCACCGGCCCCCCTCGTCCTTCGTCGCCCGATCGGTGATCGCTGACCCTAGCGAACGGACCGGCGCGCGCCACGCCGAAACCTCGACCACCCCGGGTCACCCGTGACACCATTGGGGCGTGCCTCGAACCCCGGACGACGGATCCGGTCCCCTCGACGTCGATGCGGCGTTCGCGCTGATCGTCGCGCACTGGGGTGAGGAAGCCACGTCGAGGACCGACACGCCGCCCCGGGACACCACCCCCGAGGCCGAGGAGGACAACGCCCAGGCCGGCGACGCGCCTCGCCCCGAGCCCCGGTTGGTCCGCCCGGTCACTCCGCTCCCTCCGCCCCCTCACGAGGACGTCCCGACGCCCGAGTGGTTCGCGACCTCTCGCCGGCGCGACGACGAACCGGTCGAACTGCGGTCCTCCTCCGAGGAACGCTTCGTCCCCGCCGAACCGAAGCCCCTCCCCCGCGACCTCCTGGGCTGGGCCGCGTGGATCGCCGTCGTCGGCGCACCGCTCTTCCTGCTCGTCGTGGCGCTGGGCTGGAACGACGTCCCGCAGCTCGTCACCGCGATCACCGCGGGGGTGTTCGTCGCGGGGTTCGCGACCCTGGTCATCCGTCTTCCCGGCTCGCGGGACGACGACGACGACGACGGTGCCGTGGTCTGAGACCCGTCCTCAGCCGGCCGGGACGAGCAGGTCGGCGACGACCGCCAGGTGGTCGGTGGCTGCGGCCGCGTTCCCCGGCGGGGTGCTGACCCCGGTGACGCTCAGCCGGCGATCGACCAGGACCAGGTCCAGCCGCCTGCGCGGTGCCCGCGCCGGGAAGGTCGGGAAGGGCCGGCCCGCGACCTCGGCCGCGTCCGCGAGCACCGTCGAGAAGCGCTGGTGGACCGCTCCCCCGGGTTCTTCGTTGAGGTCACCCGCCATCACCAGGGGCGCGTCGGACCACGGCCCGCAGGACCCCGGGACTGGGGTCGCGGGCAGCAGCCGGGCCACGTGGTCGGAGCGTTCCCCGGCCTCCAGGCCGAGGTGGACGCTGCGCACCAGCACCTCCTGCGACCACCCCTCACCCAGCGGGACGCGGACGACGGCCTCGGCGGTTCCCCGGCGTCGCACCGGCCTGCGCCCCCGCCAGCGGGCGGTCGGCAGTTCCCGCACCGCACCGGCCCGCACGTCGACGCGGGCGGCGGTGAGCACCGCCGTCCCCGCGCCGGCCCGACCCCACGCCGCGAGCCAGAGGCCGGTGTCGGCGGCGAGGTCCCCGAGGCGGTGGGCGACCGGACCGAACGTGGGGACCTCCTGCAGGCACACGACGTCGGCCGCCGCGGTGCGCAGCAGGTCGCGCAGCGCGACGGTGTCGTCGAGCAGCTCGCGCACGTTGAACGTCGCCACCCGCATCCGGGCGACAGGGCGCCCGACGGAACCCGGGCCGGCCATCAGCCCCAGCCGCGGGACAGGTCCGCCGCACCCACCAGACCCGCCGCCGGGCCGAGCTTGGCGCGGGCGATCGTGAGCTCGGGACGGAAACCCCGCCCCGTGAGGGTGCGGCGGAACGCCTCGCGGCAGGGGCCGAGCAGGAGTTCGCCCGCGTCGGAGACCCCACCCCCGATGACGACGGTCCCCGGGTCCAGCGCGGCGGCGAGGTTCGCGACGCCGATGCCGAGCCAGCGGCCGACGTCCTCGAAGAGTTCCACGGCGGCCGGGTCGCCGGCCCGGGCGGCCTCGGTGACGAGGGGGCCGGTGATCGCCTCGGGATCGCCCCCGGCGAGTTCCAGCAACGTGTGCGCGACGGGCGAGTTCGACCGGGCGAGCTCCCGGGCCTCGCGCACCAGCGCGTTGCCCGAGGCGTACTGCTCCCAGCAACCACGGTTGCCGCACTCGCAGCGGTGGCCACCGGGGACGACGATCATGTGCCCGAACTCACCGGCGATGCCGTAGCGGCCGCGGACCACACGGCCCTGGTTGACGATCCCGCCGCCGATGCCCGTGCCCATCGTCACGCAGACGAGGCGCGACTCCTCCTGGCCGGCCCCGAAGCGGTACTCGGCCCAGGCGGCGGCGTTGGCGTCGTTCTCGACGATCGTGCGCCGGCCGATGCGCCGACCCAGCCGGGCGCGGATGCGCCGTTCGACGGCCTCGCGCAACGGTTCGTGGCGCCAGGCCAGGTGCGGCGCGAAGAGCACCGTCGCGCGTTCGGCGTCGACGAAACCCGCGGCCCCGATGCCGACGGAGACGATGTCGTGGTGGGCGGCGAGCTCCTCCACGACCTCGGCGATCGTGTCCTCGACCCCCTGCGGGCTCGTCGTGGGCGTGTCGCGCCGCAACTGCATGACGACGTTGCCCTCGCCGTCGACGACTCCCGCCGCGACCTTCGTCCCGCCGATGTCGACGCCGACGGCCGGCCCGTCCCCGATGAAGACCCGACGGGTCTGCTGGCGCAGCCGTTGCTGCAGCGCGACCCGTCGCGGGTCGGGTGCGCGCCGACGGCGGGGCGGGCGCGGGGTGCGGGGTACGGCCATGTCTCTGCTCCCGATCGCAGGGGTGTCGTCCGTCAGACCCGGGCGAGGTCGGCGGCGCCGATGATCCCGGCGTCGTTGCCCTTCGTCGCCGTGCGCAGCGGCGGCGGCTTGCGGTGGGTCCGGCCGGAGAGGTTCTCCGCCAGGCTCACCCGGGCCGGGGCCAGGAGCAGGTCACCGGCGCTGGACACGCCGCCACCGATGACGACGACCTCGGGATCGAGCATCGCGACGAAGCTCGCGACGGCCTCGCCCAGCCAGCGGCCCACGTCGGCGAGCAGGCGCGCGCAGCCCGGGTCACCGGCCTGGGCGAGGCGGGTGATGACGGGACCGGTCACCGCGTCCGGGTCGCCACCGACCTCGCGCAGCAGCACCGCACCGTCGGCGTCGCCGGAGCGGAGCAGGTCGCGCGCGTCGCGGACGAGGGCGTTCCCGGCGACGTACTGCTCCCAGCAGCCGGAGTTCCCGCACCCGCAGGCGCGGCCACCGGGGACGGCGCGGACGTGACCGAGTTCGGCGGCGGCGCCGTTGGCCCCGCGCTGCAGCAGACCACCGGAGACGATGCCGCCCCCGAGGCCGGTGCCGAGCGTGAGCATGACGAGGTCGGCGACCGCGTTGCCCTCCTCGTCGAGGCCACCACCGAAGCGGTACTCCGCCCACGCGGCGGCGTTCGCGTCGTTCTCGACCACGACGCGGCGCGCCACGCGGGACTCCAGGCGGTCGGCGAGGGGCTCGTCGCGCCAGGCGAGGTTCGGGGCGAAGACGACGCTGCGCCGGGCGGCGTCGACGAAACCGGCCGCGGCGACGCCGACGGGACCGAACTCGTGGGTCGTCTCCAGCTCCGCGATCGCGTCCGCGACGGCGTCGGCGATGGCCTCGGGGTGCAGGGCCGGGGTCTCCCGGCGGGTCTGGGCGATGATCTCGCCGCGGTGGTCGACGACCCCGGCGGCGATCTTCGTCCCCCCGATGTCGACACCGACGGCGTTGCCGGTGCCCGTGGCGTCGTGGTGGTGCGTCTCGGCGCGCTGCTCGACCATGCCGGTGCGGTTCTCCCTGCGACGTCGGCCCCGCGACCGGGGCGGCTGCCCGAACGTGCAGCCCCGGCGAGGTTACCCGGTGCGTGCGGGTGACCCGTGCCGGTCCCGCGCCTCAGCCGAGGACGACTCCCAGGGCGGTCATGCCACCGAGCAGCAGGGCCGTCAGCCCGAGCCCGCCCCCGACGGCGACGGCGATCTTCGCCTGTCGGCTCTGCAGGCCGCGCGGTCCCTTGACGTCGGTGCGGGCGAGGGCACCGAGCATGCGCTCGACCTCGGCCTCGTCGACGGCCGGCGCGGCGGGCCGGGGCTGCTCGAAGTCCAGCGCGAGCTGGCCGTCCTCGTCCTCGACGACCCGTGCGGGCGGGACCTCACGGCGCACGGGCGCGGCCGTCACCACCGGCGCGATCACCACCGGCGCAGGGGCGGGGAGCAACGAGGCGTGGCAGAGGGAGCACCAGTCCTGCTCGGGACGGACCCGGGCGGCGCAGGAGGGACAGCGCTCGGCGCGCGCCACGACGGGACCCTCGGGTGCGGGCGCCACGACGGGTTCCTGGGCGAGCCGGCTGACCGGTGGGCCGACCTCGACCGCGCCGAACGCGGCGCTGGTGCGGGTCGTGTCGCGACCGGCGTGCCGGGGGGCCGGCAGCAGGCCCTGGTCGTCGAGCGGCGCGAAGCCATGGAGGTCCCCGACGGGGAGCGGTCGCGCCTTCTCGTCGTTCACACCTGCACGCATCGACACCCCCGGCCCCGACCTTGAACCCCTCCCGCTGCTCCGTGCGGGTGTCGCGGTGACGTCGCGCCGGGGCGGGGACCCCTCGCAGGTAGGGTCGTCGCACCGCCGACGGAGACGGCGGCGCCCGGACGTCCGCGCACCGCGCGAGCACGGCGGCCCGGGAGCGATGCGAGGAGGAACCAGCGTGCGGAGCAGCTGCGAGCCACCGCTCGTCCAGCCCGCCACGACCGGCAACCTGACCGACTGCGTGGTGGACACCGCGCGGCAGGACCCCCGGCACGTCAGCGTGAGCCGCAAGGGTGCGGACGGCACGTGGCAGCACATCACGGCGCAGGAGTTCCTCGCCGACGTCACCGCGATCGCCAAGGGCCTGCTGGCCGCGGGCATCCACCCCGGCGACCGGATCGGGATCATGGGCCGGACCAGCTACGAGTGGACGTTGTTCGACGTCGCCGGGTGGTTCGCGGGGGCCGTGACCGTCCCCGTCTACGAGACGAGCTCCCCGGAGCAGATCGAGTGGATCCTCTCCGACTCCGGCTGCGTGGCCGCCGTCGTGGAGACGACCGAGAACGCGGGCCGGATCGCCTCCGTCCGAGAGCGCCTCCCCGCCCTGCGCGACGTCTGGACGCTGGAGTCGGGGGCCGTCGCCGACCTGCGCACCGCGGGCGAGGACGTCAGCGACGCCGACGTCGAGCACTCCCGCTCGCTGGCCCGTCCGAGCGACCCGCTGACGATGATCTACACGTCCGGGACGACGGGCCGGCCCAAGGGCTGCCTGCTGACCCACGGCAACTTCCTCGACCTGGCCCGCAACGCCGACGAGGCCATCCCCGAGGTGCTGCGCCGCCAGGACGCGGCGACGTTGCTGTTCATCCCGCTGGCCCACGTCTTCGCCCGCTTCATCCAGGCGCTGTGCCTGGTCAGCCGGATCCGGATGGGCCACACGGCCGACGCCAAGGACCTGCTGCCCGACCTCGCCGGGTTCCGGCCCACGTTCATCCTGGCCGTGCCGCGGGTGTTCCAGAAGGTCTTCAACGGGGCCGAGCAGCGCGCCGCCTCCGGCGGGAGGTTCCGGGCGCGGATCTTCGAGCAGGCCGCGCTCACCGCGGACGCGTGGTCGCGGGCCATCGACACCGGCGGCCCGTCGGTGGCGCTGCGGGTGCGGCACCGCGTCTTCGACCGCCTGGTCTACTCCAAGCTGCGGACGCTCATGGGGGGCCGCGTCGAGTACGCCGTCTCCGGGGGCGCGCCGATGGGTGAGCACCTCGCGCACTTCTTCCGCGGCGTCGGCCTCGTCGTGCTCGAGGGGTACGGCCTCACCGAGACCACGGCCCCGCTGACGGTCAACCGCCCCTCCCGGATCAAGGTCGGGACCGTGGGGCCGCCGCTGCCGGGTACCGACATCGCGATCGCCGAGGACGGCGAGATCCTGGCCCGCGGGGTCGGGGTCTTCCACGAGTACCGCGGACGCGCCCAGGAGACCGAGGAAGCCTTCGCCGACGGGTGGTTCCGCACCGGCGACCTCGGCACCCTCGACGACGAGGGCAACCTGCGGATCACCGGGCGCAAGAAGGAGATCATCGTCACGGCGAACGGCAAGAACGTCGTGCCGTCCGCGCTCGAGGACCGGCTCCGGGCGCACGCGCTGATCTCGCAGGCCGTCGTCGTCGGCGACGGTCGCCACTTCGTGGCCTGCCTGCTGACGTTGGACGAGGAGGCGCTGCCGGGCTGGGGCGCCAACCACGGCAGACCCGGTCTCGACCTCGCGACCGCCCGCACCGACGCCGAGGTGCTGGCGGAGTTGCAGAAGGCCGTCGACAAGACCAACGAGTCGGTCAGCCGGGCGGAGTCGATCCGCAAGTTCCGGGTGCTGGCCGACGACTTCACCGTGGAGAACGGCTACCTGACCCCCTCGCTCAAGGTGAAGCGGTCGGAGGTCCTCAAGGACCTCGCCGACCAGGTCGAGGCCCTCTACTCCTCGTGATCCACTCGATGAGCCGCCGCGACGCGTCCACGCTCGTGGCGTGGACGGGGCTGATGGCCCTGGCCACCCACAGCGTGGTGCGCTACCGGTGGTGGATCGTCGCCGGCTACGTCGTCATCGCCGCCCTGGTCGTGGGCCTGGCGTGGACGGCACGCGACGACCGGCAGGAGGCGCGGGACGGCGCAGCGGGCGGGTGGGTACCCTCCGCCCTGCTGGCGCTCGTCGGCCTGGTGAACCTCGGGGTCCCCGCCTTCAGCTACCTCGACGACGCGGGGCAGCTGCTGGTCCGCATCGTGCTCGGGGTGTGCTGCTTCGTCGTCGCCGGGCTGCTGCTCCCCGGCAGCGGGGCGAGCCGGCGACTGGCGGTGCTCGCGGCGGTCGTCGGGGCCGTGGGCACGGGCGCGCTGGTGATCGTCGGCGACCCGGCGCCCCGCATCGACGTCTGGGTCATCCTGCAGCAGTCCGCGGACGCGATGGCCGCGGGGAAGTCGATGTACGCCCAGACCTGGGTCGGCTCCCCCGGCATCACCGACGCCTTCGCGTACCTGCCGTGGACGGCGGTGCTCACGGCCCCGGGTCGCTGGCTCGCCGGGGACGTGCGCTGGGCGCTGCTGGTCCTCGTGGTGGTCAGCGCCCTCTGCGTCGGTGCGCTGGGCCGCTGGCGCCGGCCGGCGGTCGCGGCGGCCGCGCTGCTGCTGCTCGCTCCCGGCTCCGGGACGTTGATCGAGCAGGCCTGGACGGAACCGACGGTGCTCGTCGGCCTCGCCGGCTGGGCGCTGCTGGTGCGGACCGGGCGTGCCTGGTGGGCCGTGGTCCCGCTCGCGGTGGCGCTGGCCAGCAAGCAGCACGTGGTGGCCCTGCTGCCGCTGCTCGCGGTCTGGCCCCGTTTCGGCTGGCGGCGCACGGCGGTCGCCACCGGCGGGGCGGGGTTGCTCATGGCGCCCTGGATCGTCGCCGGGTTCGGTGACTTCCGGCACGACACGGTCACGACGATGCTCGACCTCGCCCCTCTGCGCTTCGCCGACACGCTCTACACCTTCGTGCTCAACGAGGCCGGCGTGCAGTTGCCGATCGCCGTCGTCGGGGTGGTCGTCCTGGCGGTCCTGGGTGCGGCCGTGGTGACGCTGCGCCGCCGCGCGGTCGGCCTGGCCGGCCTGCTGAGCTGGTGCGCGGCCGTCCTGTTCGTGGCGAACCTGGTGAACAAGCAGGCCTTCTACAACCAGTTCTGGCTCGTCGGGGCCCTGCTGCTGCTCGCCGTGGCCGCCTCCTCGGGCGCGCTCAGTCCCGCCGTTCCGCCGGGTCGGGCGGAACGTCGGTCCCGGCCAGCAGGTGCGCCAGTCGACGTGCCTGCTCCTCCCAGCCCCAGCGACGGCTGACCCACTCACGTCCCGCGGCACCGAACTCTTCGGCCGTCCTCCTGTCCCGCAACAGGTCGGCGACCGCGGCGGCCACCTCAGCGCTGGAGCGGCCGTCGACGACGTGACCGTTCACCCCGTCGAGGAGGGCGTCCGGGGCTCCCCCGGAGTCCCCCGCCACGACGGGCAACCCGCAGGCGGCGGCCTCCAGGTAGCAGATGCCGAGGGCCTCGGGTTCCAGCCCGCCGAGACGGGTGCGGGTCGGCATGCAGAAGACGTCACCGGCGGCGTAGTACTCCGGCGCCCGGTCCCACGGGACCGACCCGGTGAAGACGACGTCCCCGGACACCCCCGACCGCCGGGCGAGCGCCTCCACCGCCCCGCGGTGCGGACCGTCGCCGACGATGAGCAGCGCCGCGCCCGGCACCCGCCGCCGGATCTCGGGGAGCGCCCGGACCAGGACGTCCTGGCCCTTGCGGGCGACGATCCGCGAGACGCAGACGACGACGGGGCGCTGCCCCAGGCCGAACTCGGCCCGCACCCGTTCCCGGGCCGCGGGGTCGGGACGGAACACGTCCGCGTCGACGCCCGGGGTGAGCCGGCGCATCCGGGACCTCGCGGCGGCGGTGAGCGGTCGCTCGATGCGCGAGCGGCACCAGTCGCCGAGGTAGGTGACGGTGTCGTTGCCCTCCCCGATCCGGCGCAGGGCCGAGCGGGATCCGGGCAGGCTGGACCACCACACCTCGTGGCCGTGCGTCGTCGCGACCGTGCGCCGCACCCCGGCCGTGCGCAGCGCGGGCGCCATCAGCCCCAGCGGGGCCGCCGCCCCGAACCAGACCCGGTCGGCGTCGTGCTCGCGGGCCGTGCGCTGCACCCTCCGCACGATGCCCGGGGTGGGCACCATCAGCGGGGACGGGTCGCGGACCACGACGATCCCCCGCGCGGCCAGCTCCGCGTCCACGGCGGCGTCACCCCGCTGGCGGGCGGTGTGCACGACGACCCGGGCCGCGTCGTCGTCGCCGAAGGCGGGCAAGCGGCGGACGACGGCGTGGACGAACGACTCGATCCCCCCGGTCCGCGGCGGGAAGTCGTTGGTGACGACGAGCGTGCTCACGGCCCCCACCCCACCAGGTCGCTCGCGACGTCGGCGCGCCAGGTCTCGACGACGTCCCCGAACGAGCGGCCCAGCGCCTGCCGGCAGGCGGCCTCCAGGTCCGTCCCGGCCAGCACCGTGCGGAGCAGGGCCGTCACCGCGGCCGTCCCCGCCACCCGGGCCGTCGACGTCACCAGCGTCCACGCCGCGGCGTAGGCGAGCTGCAGCACCGCCGGCTCCGAGCTGCGGAACGCCGCGTCGTCGGGGACCTGCGGGACGCCGTCCGCGCTCAGCAACGGGGCGGCGAGCGCCGTCGCAGCGACGTCGCGGCGCAGGCGGGCGACGTGGTCGGCGTAGCCCTCGGTCAGCCAGGTGGGCACCACGGCGCCGGCGGCGCGGGGGCTCGCCCGGGTCGCGACGTGGACGAGTTCGTGGGTGAGGGTGACGCTGCGCCCCAGCGGGCTCAGCGCGGCGAAGCGCTCCACCGAGAGCACGACGCGGACCCCGGCCGGGGCACCGTCGGACAGGTCGGCGTCGAGGCCCACGGCGACGGCGTCGAGGCGCCCGGAGGGGTCGCGTCCGGCGAACCGGGTGACCTCGGCGGCCGTGGGGAGGACGACGACCGCCGTTCCCCGGGGCCAGTCCCGGCCCCAGGCGGCGTCGACGCGCGCCGTGGCGTCGGGGAGGTCGGCCGCGACCTGGTCGGCGACCTCACCGGCGGCGGGGTCGACGACGAGGACGACCCCGCCCCCGACGACCCGGGCCTCGACGTCACCGAGGTCCCACGGCTGCGGTGTGCCCGCGGTGGAGGTGCGGAGCCGACCGTCCCAGCCGGCCCGGAAGGCGCCGGCGACGGCCCGCCCCTCGCCCTCGACGCGGACGCGGAGGGTCCCCGCGACGCCCGCGGCGGTGTCGTCGAGCCCGCTGACGGCCCACTCGCGCAGTCCGGCGTGCACGGCCCGGGCGTCGAGGACGCGCACGGCGCCGCGCTCGGCGGGGTCGTAGCCCGCACCGGCCGCCGTGAGGTCACCGGCCACCAGCGCGGCCCCGCGAGCGGCGAGGACCTGCTGGACGTCGTCGGGTGCGGGGGCCGTGGGCGGCGCGGAGCACCCGGCGAGGACGGGGGGCGCCAGGAGGAAGAGCCGTCGTGGCAACGACGGGACGGGACGCACCGCTGCATCATCCCGCCTCGCGCTGGGTCGCCAGCCGCAGCGGGGGAACCAGCCCGGAGGCCGCGAGCACCTCCACGGCCCCGAGCTCGTCGGCGTCGAGCACCGCGTCCCCCGGTGGTCCGAGCAGGACCGAGACGACGCACTCGGAGCACGCCTGCGGACGGACCGTGCAGCTGTCGCAGTCGATGAGCACCGGGTGACCTCCAGATCGTCGGGACCGGCCCCAGCGGCCGGTGCTCCGCATCCCAGCACCGCCCTCCGACACGACCCCTCGAACGGGCGTTCGAGCAGGTCAGCGGGTCGGGCGGAGGTCTGCGGGCACCGCTGCGCCCGACGCAGCGGCGTGCCGGCCGACCCCTGCGGAGGGCGGTCTGCGCGTGTCGTGCCGCGGTCGTGTCGGGCCCGGCGCCTACGGTCCCCCCATGTCCACCGGCACCACCAGCTTCCAGAGCAGCTTCGAGGACCTGGGCCGGCCGCTGGCGGACGTGACCTTCGTGGTCGTCGACCTCGAGACGACCGGTGGCCCCCCGGCCGGGGCCGGCATCACCGAGATCGGCGCGGTGAAGGTCCGCGGGGGCCAGGTCCTCGGCGAGTTCCAGACCCTGGTGCGCCCGACCTCCCCCATCCCCGCCTTCGTCCAGGTCCTCACGGGGATCACGAACCGGATGGTCGCCTCGGCGCCGACCCTGCGGCAGGCGCTCCCCGCGTTCCTGGAGTTCGCCGGCTTCGACCGCGGCGCGGTCCTCGTCGCGCACAACGCCCGCTACGACGTCTCGTTCCTCGTCGCCGCCTGCGGGCTCACCGACCGCGACTGGCCGAAGCCGCGGGTGGTGGACACCGTCGTCCTGGCCCGTCAGCTCGTCGACCGCGACGAGGCCCCGAACAACAAGCTCGGGTCGCTGGCCCGGTTGTTCGGCACGGTGACCACCCCGGACCACCGCGCCCTCAACGACGCCCGCGCGACGGTCGACGTCCTGCACGCTCTGCTCGGACGGGTCGGCAACCGCGGCGTCCACACGATCGAGGACCTGACCGCGTTCGCCGCGACGGTCGTCAGCAAGGCGCGCCGGGAGAAGAAGCACCTCGCCGTCGGGCTGCCCTCGGCCCCGGGGGTCTACCAGTTCCGCGATGCCGCCGGGCGGGTCCTCTACGTCGGCACGTCCGTCGACGTGCACCGGCGGGTGTCGTCCTACTTCACGGCCTCGGAGACGCGTCCGCGGATGACCGAGATGGTCCGGGCCGCGACCAGCGTCGTCCCGGTGGTCTGCGAGACGCCACTGGAGGCGAGGGTGCGCGAACTCCGGCTCATCGCCGAGCACGCACCGCCCTACAACCGGCGCTCGAAGACCCCGGAGAAGGTGACCTGGGTCAAGCTCACCACCGACGCCTGGCCCCGCCTGTCACTGGTGCGGCAACGACGCGAGGACGGTGGCGACTACCTGGGCCCCTTCCGCTCGGCCCGGACGGCCGAGCTCGCCGTGGAGGCCCTGCACGACGCCCACCCGTTGCGCCAGTGCACCCGTCGCATCCCGAAGAACCCCGCGCAGGACGGCCCGGGCGCCTGCGTCCTGCTCGAGATCGGTCGCTGCGGCGCGCCCTGCCTGGGCACCGGACGCGGCGGGCAGGACGCGCAGTCCTACGCCGGTGTCGTCGCGGCCGTCCGGGACGCGATGCACCACGACGCGACGACGACCTTCACCCGCGGCCGGGACCGGTTGCAGCTCCTCACCGAGCAGCAGCGCTACGAGGAGGCCGCCGGGGCCCGGGACCGCCTCGAGGCGTTCCTGCACGCCGCGGACCGTTCTCAGCGTCGCGCGCCGATCGCCTCGGCCCCCGAGATCGTCGCGGCCCGGCGCAGCGTCGCGACGCCGGGCTGGCGCAACGGCGGCTGGGAGGTCGTCCTCATCCGTCACGGCCGGCTCGCCGGGACCTGCGTGACCCCGCGGGGGGCCGACCCGATGCCGCACATCGCCGCCCTGCGGGCCACCGGCGAGGCCGTCCCCACGCCCGACGCCGCCCGCAGCGGCCTGCTGGTGGAGGAGACCGACCTGCTGCTGGGCTGGCTCGAGCAACCGGGCGTGCGCCTGGTCAGCGTCGAGGAGGACGACCGGCGACCCTGGGCCTCACCCGTGCGCGGCGCGGGCTGGGCGCGGTACCACCTGCGCCCGGGGCAGCCCGAGTAGTCTCGGCGCGTGATCACCGCCATCGTCAACGTCCAGTGCGACGGCCGGCGCATCCCCGAGGTCGCGCAGGCGCTCGCCGACCTCGACGGGGTCAGCGAGGTCTACTCGGTGACCGGGGACGTCGACCTCGTCGTCATGGTCCGCGTGCAGGAGCACGACCGGCTGGCCGACGTCATCGCCGGCGGGATCGCGCGGGTCGACGGCGTCGTCAGCACGACGACGAACATCGCCTTCCGCGCCTACTCCAAGCACGACCTCGAGACGGCCTTCGCCCTCGGTTTCGACTGAGGGACCCCACTGCGAGGCGCCCGGGACTCAGGCCGCGCTGGCGCGGACCCACCGGTCGAGCACGTCGGCCGCCGCGCCGGAGTCCAGCGCGGACTCGGCCCGGCGCATCCCCTCGGCGAGGTGGTCGACGAGCGCGGGCGCGGGATCGACGGCGGTGGAGCCCGCGGCCCGCACCCCGGCCGCGACCATCGCCGCGGCGGCGTTGAGGACGACGGCGTCGCGCACCGGACCCCGGGCTCCCGCGAGCAGGCGGCGAGCCACCTCCGCGTTGTAGACCGCGTCCGCGCCGCGCAGGTCGGCCAGCGTCGACGGCGCCAGCCCGAGCTCCGCGACGGCGTCGAGCACCGTCTCGGTGACGTGGCCGCCGCTCACGACCCAGATCCGGGCCGGCCCCGTGCTCGTGAGCTCGTCGAGCCCGTCCTCGCCGCGGAAGACCAGCGCCGAGGTCCGGCGGCCGGCCAGGACGCCGGCCACGAGCGGGGCGATCCGGCGGTCGGCGACCCCGATGGCGCAGGCCCCCGCCCGCGCGGGGTTGGTCAGCGGGCCGAGGACGTTGAAGGCCGTCGGCACCCCGAGGCCGCTGCGGGCGCCGGCGGCGAAGCGCATGGCGGGGTGGAAGACCTGGGCGAAGCAGAACGTGATCCCGACCTCGACGGCGAGCTGGCCGACCCGCTGCGGCGGCAGGTCGAGCCGGACCCCGAGCGCCTCGAGCACGTCGGCGGAGCCGGAGGAGGACGAGGCGGCCCGGTTGCCGTGCTTGACGACGCGGTGGCCGGCTCCGGCGAGCACCAGCGAGGCCATGGTCGAGATGTTCACCGTGTGCGCGCGGTCCCCGCCGGTGCCGACGAGGTCGACGATCGGGCCGGGGACCTCCAGCGGCACGGCGTGGCTCAGCATGGCCTCGGCCAGCCCGGTCAGCTCGGCGCTGGTCTCACCCTTGGCGCGCAGGGCCACGAGGAAGCCCGCCAGCTGGACGTCGTTGGCCTCTCCGCGCATCACCTGGTCCATGGCCCACGACGCCTGCTCCAGGGCGAGGTCGCGACCGGCCATCAGCTCGGTCAGCAGCCCGGACCACGTGGGTGCGGCGGGGGTGGTCATGGCTGGTCCTGGCTCCCTGGGTCGACACGATCGACGGCCGCGCTCGAGCGCGCGGCGACCCGAACCCTACTGATCGCGGGAACGGGCGGGCCCACCTGCCGACGCGCCGGACGCGCGGTCCCCAGATCGAGACCGTTCTGTGACCTCAGGGGGCGGTGGACGCCGTCGCGAGGCCCGGACGCCTTGCTCCAAGCAGGATCCGCACCCTCCGCACGACCTGCGCACACCCCGTGGCGAACCTCCCCCGACCGGCCCAACGGAGATCTACGACACGTTGTCGGTGGGCCGGGCAGCGAAGCAGAAACGGGTGGGGCATGATTGTGCGCGTGGCGAGTGCACAGGCTGTCCAGAGCAGTACCCCGAGTCCGGCCCACGGGTCCGTGAACCGACCGAACATGGTGTCGGTCGGCGTGATCGTGTGGCTGTCGAGCGAGCTCATGTTCTTCGCGGGCCTGTTCGCCATGTACTTCACGATCAGGTCGGTGGCCCCGGCGCTCTGGGAGTCCGGCCCCCAGCTGCTGAACGTGCCGTTCTCCAGCGTCAACACGACGATCCTCGTGATCTCGTCGTTCTGGTGCCAGTTCGGGGTGTTCGCCGCGGAGCGCTTCCAGCCGCGCCGCCTCGGCAAGCTCCACCAGCTCTCCAAGTGGGGCATGCAGGAGTGGTTCGTCCTCACCTACATCTTCGGAGCGCTCTTCGTCGCCGGCCAGGTCTTCGAGTACGCGGAACTCGCGCACGAGGGTCTGACCATCGCCACCAACGCCTACGGCTCGGTCTTCATCCTCGCCACCGGCTTCCACGGCATCCACGTCTTCGGCGGTCTCATCGCCTTCCTCATGGTCATCGGCCGGTCCTTCGCCGTGAAGCGCTTCGGGCACCAGGAGGCGACCAGCGCCATCGTCGTCTCGTACTACTGGCACTTCGTCGACGTCGTGTGGATCGGTCTGTTCACGATCATCTACATCCTCAAGTAACGCCCCGACCGCCAGCGCAGTTCCCGCAGTCCGAACGCCCCGTAGGAAGCGAGCACCAGCACCGTGACCAGGACCCTCACCGCACTCAGCGCCCGACGGCGCCACCCGATGGCCGTCGTCGTGCTGATCGCGTTGGCGCTCCTCCTCGTCGGCGGCCTGTACGCCGCGGTGGCCCCGCGCGACGCGCAGGCGACCACCGCGACCGCGTCGGCCGACGACGTCGAGGCGGGCAAGAAGCTGTTCCTCGCCAACTGCAGCACCTGCCACGGGCTCAACGCGCAGGGTGGTGGCGTGGTCGAGGGCAAGAACCCCGGCCCCTCCCTCATCGGCGTGGGCGCGGCGGCCGTCGACTTCCAGGTCGGCTCCGGGCGCATGCCGTTGGCCCAGTCGGGCGCTCAGGCCCCCGAGGTGAGCAAGGTCCGCTTCTCGCAGGACCAGATCAACCAGATGGCGGCCTACATCGCCTCCCTCGCACCGGGCCCGGCCATGCCGACGGACGAGCAGCTCGACACCAGCTCGGTCAGCAAGGAGCAGCTCGCGCAGGGCGCCGCGATCTTCCGCACCAACTGCGCGATGTGCCACAACTTCGCCGGCAAGGGCGGGGCCCTCACGGCCGGCAAGTACGCGCCGAGCCTGGACGGGGTCTCCGCCAAGCACATCTACGAGGCCATGGTCTCCGGCCCGCAGTCGATGCCGGTCTTCAACAACAACACCATCAGCACCGAGGACAAGACGGCGATCATCGCCTGGCTGACCAACGAGGACGTGCGACCGGACCCGGGTGGCCTCACGCTGGGATCCGTCGGCCCGGTCTCCGAGGGTCTGCTGGCCTGGATCGGCGGCATCGGCCTCCTGATCGGCGTCTCCGTCTGGTTGGGGATGAAGTCCTCCTGATGAGCAGCACCTCGAGCACGACCAGCAGCAGCGTGAAGGAACCGGACGGGCAGGGAGCA
This sequence comes from Kineococcus sp. AC630, assembly GCF_979255925.1. NCBI lineage: Bacteria > Bacillati > Actinomycetota > Actinomycetes > Kineosporiales > Kineosporiaceae > Kineococcus > Kineococcus sp. AC630. The sequence continues at coordinate 189,501 of NZ_CEEDMJ010000006.1, read as the reverse complement.
TGAGCGACATCGAACGCGCCGACGAGGCGCACGGGCAGGCGAGCACCACCCTCGCCAAGCCCGAGGGCGGCGTTCCCGACCGCTTCGAGAACCCCGGGCTGCCGGAACACCGGCACCGCATGGGCGACACCGACCCGGCCGCCGCCCGGCGCGCCGAGCGTCAGGTCGCCTTCTTCCTGGTGCTCTCCATGATCGGGACGATCGGGATCATCGTCTCGCTCATCGGCATCAAGTACGACGACAGCTTCGAGCGGATCAGCCTCTCGACCAAGGCCATCGGCCTGTCGATGTTCGTCTCGCTCTTCGCCCTCGGCGTCGGGGCCGTGCACTGGGCCAAGACCCTCATGCCCGACGACGAGCGCATCGACTACCGCCACCGTCAGCGCGGCACCACGGCCGAGCGCGACGAGGCCGTCTCGATCCTCAAGGAGGGCGCCGCGGAGGCCGGTCTCGGTCGTCGTCCCCTCATCCGCAACACCCTCATCGGGTCCCTGGCGCTGTTCCCGATCCCCGCGGTGTTCTTCTTCCGCGACACCGGTCCCCTCCCGGGCAACGACCTGTCCACCACGATGTGGAAGGCCGACACCTACCTGGTCAAGGACCCCGAGGGTGGTCGCATCCGCGCGGCCGACGTGAGCATCGGCTCCGTCGTCCACGTTCTCCCCGAAGGCATCGAAGAGGCCGACGAGGTCCTCAACGAGAAGGCGAAGTCGGCCGTCCTGCTCATGCGTCTCGACGCGAGCCTGCTCACGCAGAAGTCCGCGGAATGGGGTGTCGACGGAACCGTCGCCTACTCCAAGATCTGCACTCACATGGGCTGCCCTGTGGCCCTCTACGAACAGCAGACCCACCACCTGCTGTGCCCCTGCCACCAGTCGACGTTCGACCTGACGCAGGACTGCAAGGTGATCTTCGGCCCCGCCAAGAGGGCTCTCCCCCAACTGCCGATCGCGGTGGACGACGAGGGGTACCTCATGGCGACCGACGGCTTCAACGAGGCCGTGGGCCCGAGCTTCTGGGAGCGCGGATGAGCACCATCGACAAGGCGGCCGGTGGCGTCGCGAACTTCGCCGACGACACCGTCGGCGCGAGCAAGGTCGTCAACGGGTTCGCTCGCAAGATCTTCCCCGACCACTGGTCGTTCATGCTCGGCGAGATCACGCTGTACAGCTTCGTGATCCTGCTGCTCACGGGCACCTTCCTCACGTTCTTCTACGAGCCGTCCGCGGCCGAGACGACGTACAACGGCATCTACCTGCCGCTGACGGGACAGCACGTGTCCGAGGCCTACGCCTCGTCGCTGCGGTTGTCCTTCGACGTGCGCGGCGGTCTGCTGATGCGCCAGGTCCACCACTGGGCCGCGCTGGTCTTCGTCGCCGCGACGATCGTCCACATGGCCCGCGTGTTCTTCACCGGCGCGTTCCGCAAGCCGCGCGAGGTCAACTGGGTCATCGGTGTCCTGCTCGCCATCCTGGCGGTCTTCGAGGGCTTCACCGGGTACTCCCTCCCCGACGACCTGCTCTCCGGGACCGGGATCCGCATCGCGGACGCGATCATCCTCGCGGTCCCCGTGGTCGGCAGCTACATCAGCTTCTTCCTCTTCGGTGGCGAGTTCCCGGGCCAGGACTTCATCCCGCGGTTCTTCACCATCCACATCCTGCTGCTGCCGGCGATCATGCTCGCGCTCATCGCGGTGCACCTCATGTTCGTCGTCGTGCACAAGCACACCCAGTACCCCGGCCCGGGTCGCACCGAGGACAACGTCGTCGGTTTCCCGCTCTTCCCGGTGTACATGGCCAAGGCCGGTGGGTTCTTCTTCCTGGTCTTCGGTGTCATCGCCCTGATCGCGTCGCTCGTCTCGATCAACCCGATCTGGGCCTACGGGGCCTACGACCCCTCCCCCGTGACCGCCGGTTCCCAGCCGGACTGGTACATGGGCTGGCTCGACGGGGCGGTCCGACTCACCCCGGGCTGGCTGGAGTTCACCGCCTGGGGCTTCACGTTCTCGATGAACATCTTCATCCCCACGACGTTGGTGATCGTGTTCGCCCTGGGCGCCGCGATCGTGTACCCGTGGATCGAGCAGGCCGCGACGGGCGACCGTCGTGAGCACCACCTGCTGGACCGCCCGCGCAACCAGCCGACCCGCACGGGGTTGGGCGTCATGGCGCTCACGTTCTACGTCCTGCTGTGGATCTCGGGCGGCAACGACATCATCGCCCACATGATGTCGCTGTCGATCAACGACATCACCCGCTTCCTGCGGGTGGGCATCTTCGTCCTGCCGCCGCTGGCGTTCGTGATCACCAAGCGCATCTGCCTCGGCCTGCAGCGCAAGGACCGCGAGAAGGCGCTGCACGGTCGTGAGACCGGCCGCATCGTCCGGCTCCCGCACGGTGAGTTCATCGAGGTCCACGCCGCCCTGACCGACCTCGAGCGGTGGACCCTCGTCCAGCACGACTCCCTGCGCCCCATGGAGATCGAGGACCGCGTGGACGCCGGGAACCCGGACACGCTCTACGGCAAGGTCCAGCGTCGCCTCTCGAAGTTCTACTTCGAGGACCGCGTCGAGCCGGTCACCCCGACCGAACTCGCCGCCTCGCACGCCGACCACCACGGTGAGGTCGGCGGGGGTCACCAGGACGAGATCGACGCCGGCACCAACCCGGCCATCGGGACGTCGCAGACGACCCACGGCTGATCCTCGCCACACGGCTCGGGGCCCTTCCGCTCCTCCCCTCACGGGGAGGGCGGAGGGGCCCTTCGGCGTTTCCGACCCTCCTCCCCCGACGGTTAGGCTCTCCCTCCGTGACTTCTCCCCTCGCCCCTGACACCCTGACCGGCAAGCGCGTCCTCGTCACCGGTTCCTCCCGTGGCATCGGCGCCCAGACCGTCACGTACTTCGCCCAGGCGGGTGCGTCCGTGGTGATCAACTACCGCAACAAGGCCGTCCGCGCCGAGAAGCTCGTCGCCCAGCTCACCGAGTCGGGCACGACGGCCTTCGCCGTCGCCGCGGACCTGACGGACGACGCCTCCGTCACCGCGATGTTCGACACGGTCCGCGCCGAACTCGGTGGTCTCGACGTGCTGGTGCTCAACGCCTCGGGCGGCATGGAACAGGGCATGGCCGAGGACTACGCGATGCAGCTCAACCGCGACGCCCAGGTGCGCGTCCTGCAGACCGCGCTCCCCCTGCTCGCCGCCGGATCCCGCATCGTCTTCGTCACCAGCCACCAGGCGCACTTCATCAACACGACCGAGACCATGCCGGAGTACGAGGCGGTCGCGCGCAGCAAACGGGCCGGAGAGGACGCGCTCCGGGCTCTCCTCCCCGATCTCGAGGCGCGCGGGATCGAATTCGTCGTCGTGTCCGGGGACATGATCGAGGGCACCATCACCGCCACCCTGCTGGAACGCTCCAACCCCGGTGCGCTGGCCACCCGCAAGGAGGCGGCCGGGAAGCTCTACGACGTCGCCGAGTTCGCCGCCGAGGTGGCGCGTGCCGCGCTCGACCCGGTCCCCGCGGACCACACCCGCTACGTCGGCGACACGGGCAGCTTCACCGGCTGATCCCGCTCGCCCGGGTGGGGACCCGTCGACGCACCGGGCGCATCGTCGCGTCCGGTGCGTCGAGGGTGCGAACCCCTAGACCGCGCGACGCCGCCGCAGCCAGAGGAGCGCGACCCAGGCGAAGGGCACGCGGAGCCAGAACGTCAGGGCCCGGTAGAGGAGCGCGGCGGAGAGGGCGGGCACCGGGTCGAGCCCCGACGCCACCAGTCCCGCGGCCAGCGAGGCCTCGGAGGCGCCGATGCCCCCCGGAACGGGGATCGCGGCGGTGACGGCGGAGCTCCCGACGACGACGAGCACCAGCAGGGGCAGCGAGGGGTCTCCCCCGACCGCACGGGCGCAGCAGAGCAGGGTGGAAGCGAACCCCAGAGGCACGGCCAGGTGTCCGAGCAGGGCCACCAGGACGCGGGTCGGGTGGGTCAGGACGCGGCGCAGCGCCGGCCATTCCGCCCGGACCGGCTCGACCACCTTCTCGGCGATCAGACGCCGGGCGCGGGGCCACCAGCGGACGACGAGGAACAGCACGCCCGCGAGCACGACCGCCCCGCCGAGGACCGGCCAGGGCAGCGACACCCCGGCCTCGGGCTCGCGACCCGCGAGGAGCACGCAGCCGAGCAGGAGCACCGCGGTGACGACGAACGAGGTGGACTGGACGATGCCGATGGTGGTGGCCGCGACCGCGAGCGGCAGGCCCCGCTGCTGCAGGTAGCGGACGGTCAGCGCGACACCCCCCGTGCTCGAGGGGGTGACGAGGTTGACGAAGGACGTCGCGAGCCAGAGCAGGCAGGTCCGCACGACCGGGATCCGCACCGGCGAGAGGGCGGTCATGGAGGCGACGTTGCCGAGCAGGGGGACGACGGCGACGATCGCGGCGATCGTCACCCAGCCGGGGTCGGCGGAGCGCAGCCGCTCCCCCAGGTCGGCCCCTTGCAGACGGTGCACGAGGACGACCACGGCCACGACGGTGGCGACCGCGAGGAGGACCCGCCAGAGGCGACGGGCCCACGGCCGGCGGCGTCTCAGGCGGTCAGCGCGGAGCCCTGGCGCCACTGGTCGTAGGTCTCGTTCCACACGTTGAAGCCGTTGCCGGGTTCGATGCTGCGGTCGCTGCCGGTGTAGGTCACGACGTCACCGACCTTGGAGTTCTGGAACATCCACTGCGCGTTCTCGGTGCTCATGCCCGTGCAGCCGTGGCTGACGTTCGCCCTGCCCTGCGAGGCGACGGACCACGGAGCGGCGTGCAGGAACTCCCCCGAGTTGGTCAGACGCATCGCGTACTTCACGTCGAGGTTGTAGTAGCGCGGGTCGTCCTGCCCGATGCCGGTGGTCTCGGAGTTCATCTCCCGGGACTTCTCGAGACTCATGATCACCTTGGTGCCGCTGCGGGTGACGAACTGCCCACCGCTGCCGGACTGCCCCAGGGTGACGGGGATGGTCTTGAGGACCTCGCCGTCGCGGGTGACGGTCAGGGTGTGCGCGCCGATGTCGACGGTGCTGACCATCGCGGAGCCGATCGTGAAGTCGATGTCGCGACTCTTGCCCCACACCCCCGGGGCGACCTCGATCGCGCCGAGCGCGATGCCGACGTGCACCGTGCTGTGCGCGGGCCAGTACTGCTCGGGCCGGAACTCGACCTTGGTGTCGGAACGCCAGTTCCACGACCCAGCGACGGGGTTCGGGGACCCCGTGACCGTCATGTTCTGCTCGACGACGCTGCGCTTGTCCTTGGCGACGGGGGCGTCGAAGGTGACGATGACCGGCATCCCGACCCCGACCTCGGAACCGGCCAGCGGAGCCACCGCCGGGAAGGCCGTCTCGGTCGGGGTCAACGTCGTGAGGGTGCTGTCCCGCGTCGCGGCCGAACCCGCGGTGTTCGTGGCGACGGCGTGCACGGCGTAGGCCGTGGCCGGCGCGAGCGCCGCGCTGCTGGTCCACGTGGTCCCGGCGGCGTCCACGGCGCCGGCTAGCGGGGTGCCGTCGGCCGCGGTCACGGTGACGTCGGTGAGCTTGCCTCCGGCCGCGGTGACGGTGACGGGCGCGTCCGGACGGACGTCACCGGTCAGGTCGGCCGGGGTCACGGTGATCGTGGCCGGCGGTGCGGACGGCGTCCCGCTCGCGGACGGTTTCCCGGCCGCGCCGGAGTCGGCGTCCGACTGGCAGGCGGTCAGTCCGAACGGCAGGGCGACCCCTGCCAGGACCGCCGCGACGATCGTGCGTCGCCGCACCTGGACGTACGTGCTGTTCTCCACCGAGCGCTTCTCCCCCGGGTCACCAGGACCCTCTCGTACTTCCCCCACCGTCGATCCTCGCACCTGGACGGCTCACCCCGGTGACGCCGCGCGGACACGTCGCGTTGCACGCGTGCACATCACGATCCGGTCACGGTCGCGACGGGTACCGGCCGGGGGGTGGCGACAACGGGGTGACGGGAGACCGCGATCCCCGGACGACCAGCCGCAGGGTTTCTCGCCCGGGCCGTGCACCGGACGTTCCCGGCCCCGGCGAAACGAGCTGTTCACAGGAACGAGACGAGCAAGCAACGCGGACGACCTACGTTCGACTCGAGTGACATTCGAAGTCATCGAAGCAGGTCACGCACCCACCCACGACCAACCGAGGAGTCTCGTGGACGTCGGCGTCTTCATCCCGATCGGCAACAACGGCTGGCTCATCTCCAAGTCGTCGCCGCAGTACATGCCCAGCTTCGAACTGAACAAGACCATCGTCCAGAAGGCCGAGCAGCACGGTTTCGACTTCGCCCTCTCGATGATCAAACTCCGCGGTTTCGGCGGGGAGACGGAGTTCTGGGACCACAACCTGGAGTCCTTCACGTTGATGGCCGGGCTCGCGGCGGTCACCGACCGCATCAAGCTCTACGCCTCGACCGCGATCCTCACCCTGCCCCCGGCGTTGGTCGCCCGCATGGTGTCGACCATCGACTCGATCGCCCCCGGACGGATCGGCGTGAACATCGTCACCGGGTGGGCACCGAAGGAGTACTCGCAGATGGGCCTCTGGCCCGGCGACGACCACTTCCGCGACCGCTACCGCCGCGCCGAGGAGTACGTGCGGGTCCTGCGCGACCTCACCGAGAACGGTCGCAGCGACCTCGAGGGCGAGTTCTACACGATGGACGACTGCGTGCTCTCCCCCCGTCCCGGACACATCGACGTCGTCGCCGCCGGCCAGTCCGAGACCGGGATCCGCTTCGCGGCCGAGAACACCGAGTACGACTTCCTCAACGGCGTCGGGATCAACACCCCGACCGCGATGGCCCCGCACGGCGAACGCCTGCTGGCGGCGACGAAGGAGTCCGGTCGCGACGTCGGCGCGCTCGCCCTGTTCATGGTGATCGCCGACGAGACCGACGAGCTGGCCATGGCGAAGTGGCACGACTACCACGCCAACGCCGACCTCTCCGCCCTCGACTACCGCGCCGACGAGGCCGCCGCCGACGTGCACGCCGACGCGGACTCGACCGCACGCACCATCTCCCTCCCCGAGGGCGCGGTGAACTTCAACATGGGAACCCTCATCGGTTCCTACGCCTCCGTCGCGCGGATGCTCGACGAGTTGTCCACGGTCCCCGGGATCGCCGGCGTCATGCTGACCTTCGACGACTTCGTCGCCGGCGTCGACGCGTTCGGGGAACGCATCCAGCCGCTCATGACCAGTCGCCGGCACGTGGCGGTCCCCGCGTGAGCCGGGTCCTGCGCGCGGCGGTCGTCCAGGCCGGGGAGTCCACCGAAGACCTCGACGCGAACCTCGACTCGCTGGAAGCGCTGGTGCGCAGAGCATCCCGACGCGACGACGGGACGTCCCCGGACCTCGTGCTGCTCCCGGAACTCATCACCACCCCCTACTTCTGCACCTCCCGGGCAACGGACCGCTCGGGCTGGGCGCAGACCCTGCCCGGGCCCACCACAGGACGCTTCGCCGCCCTCGCACGCGAACTCGGGGTCGCGATCGTCTGGGGGATGTACGAGCGGACGGGTTCCGACGTCCTGCACAACTCCGCCGTCGCGGTCGACGCGAACGGCGACCTGCTCCCCTGGCGGGACGCCGACGGGAACAGCCGCCCGGCCTACCGGAAGTTGTCGTTGCCGGCCAACCACGTCGGTGGCGTCGACGTGGACGAGAAGTTCTTCTTCTCCCCCGGCGCCTCCCCCGTCGTCCTCGACGTGCTCGGGGTCCGGTTCGCCTGCGTCATCTGCTACGACCGGTCCTTCCCCGAGCACTGGGCGCTGGCCCGGGCGATGGGCGCCGAGGTCGTGCTGGCCGTCGTGAGTTCCCTGGGCAGCCGGGAGGAGCTGTTCCTGCAGGAACTGTCGATCCGGGCGATGGAGTCGCAGGTCTTCGTCCTCGCCGCCAACCGGGCCGGCGCCGAGGAGCTCAACGGCCACCGGGTCAGCTACTTCGGCCGTTCCTGCGCGGTCGACCCCACCGGCGCCGTCCTCTCCGAGGCACCCGCGCACTCCGCCGGAGCGGTCCTGCAGGTCGACCTGGACCTCGACCTGGTCACCCGCACCCGCGCGGCGTTCCCGTTGTCGCGCGACCGCCGTTCCGACGTCGTCGAACTGCTCGCCCGCCTCGTGGCGACCCGCTGAACCACCAGCACGAAACCCCCCACGAACTCCCGCCGACCCTCCAGGAGCTCCTGTGCCCGTCGCCTCGCCGCGCCGCCCCTCGTTCCGGGCCGCTGCCCTCCTCCTCGCCGTCGGCCTGTCCGCGACCCTCACCGCCTGCAGCAGTTCCGACGCCTCGACCGGTGGTGGTTCCGGCGAGGTCGACCAGGCCGGGGTGACCGCGGCCGCGGCCGCGGTCGAGGCCGCCAGCGTCGACCCGACGTTCACCCTCGACGCCCCGGCGTTCGCGATGTCCGGCATCAAGGGCAAGAAGATCTTCAACATCCCGAACTCCAGCGCGATCCCCTACATCCAGGCCGTCGACGACGAGAGCGCGACGATCGCCGAGAAGTACGGAGCCACCTGGGTGGAGTACACCAACCAGGGCACCCCCACCGAGCACAGCGCCGGGATCGACCAGGCCATCAGCCAGGGCGCGGACCTCATCGTGCTCGCGCAGGGCATCAACGCCGACCTGCTGACCCCGGCCCTGCAACGGGCCGAGACCGCGGGCATCCCGGTCATCGTGACCCACACCCAGCAGACGGGGACGACGTTCAGCGCCACCTCGGCGCCCCTGATCGCGGCCCAGGTCACGGCCCCGTTCAACGAGGCCGCCGCCCTCATCGCGAACTGGTCCATCGCCGACTCCGGGGGTTCGGTCGACGCCGTCATCATCACCTCCCAGGAGGTGCCGCCCTCCAACGGCATGGTCGCGGCGATGCAGGCCACGCTGAAGGAGAACTGCCCCTCCTGCACGAGCAAGGTCGTCAACGTCCCGACCACCGACTGGGCGACGAAGATCTCCGGTGAGGTCCAGACCGCCCTGCAGTCCGACCCGAAGGTGAACTACGTCCTGCCGATCTACGACTCCATGTCGATCTACGCGCAGCAGGGCATCACCGCGGCCGGCAAGACCGGCCAGGTCCAGATGGCCTCGTTCAACGGGACCCCCGACCTGCTGAAGCTCATCCAGGACGGCGACGTCATGGCGATGGACGTCGGCGAGAACATCTCCTGGCTGGCCTACTCGACGTTGGACCAGGCCGGGCGCGTCCTGACCGGGGCCCCGATCGTCGAAGACGGCGACGAGGGCACCCCGCTGAAGGTCTTCACCGACGACAACGTCGCCGAGACGGGCACCCCGCCGGCCGCCGGCACCGGCTACGGCGACGCCTACGTCGCCGGGTACGAGGCGCTCTGGGGCCGACCGTGACAGCCGCCCCCGCGATCCGGCTGACCGGGCTGAGCAAGACCTTCGGCGGCCACCGCGCCCTGGACGACGTCAGCCTGGAGATCCCCGCCGGGACCGTCCACGGGCTCCTCGGGGAGAACGGGTCGGGGAAGTCGACCCTCATCAAGGTCCTCACCGGGGTCTACGAGCCGGACGCCGGAGCGGTCCTGGAGGTGGCGGGCCGCCCCGCCCCCCTGCCGCTGGCTCCGGGGGCCTTCCGGGCCCTCGGGATCAGCGTCGTGCACCAGGACCTCGGGTTGCTGCCCGAGCTGTCCGTGGCCGAGAACATGCGCATCGCCCAGGGGATCGCCACCCGGCGCGCGCTGGTCTCCTGGCGGACCGAACGCCGACTGGCGGGCGAGACCCTGCGCCGACACGGCCTCGACATCGACCCGGCCGCCGCGGTCGCCACCCTCAGCGACACCGAACGGGCGCTGGTGGCGATCCTGCGCGCGGTCGACGAGCTCGGGGACTCCCGCACGCTGCTGATCCTCGACGAGCCCACGGTCTTCCTCCCCCGCGAGGGCACCGACCTGCTGTTCCGGGTCGTGCGCGACCTCGTCGCGGACGGCCGCACCTCGGTCCTGCTGGTCTCCCACGACCTCAACGAGGTCTTGGAGCACACCGCCCAGGTCACCGTCCTGCGCGACGGTCGCCGGGCGGGGACGGTGGACTCCGCCACGACCGACCCGGCCGGTCTCACCGAACTGATCGTGGGCGCCGACCTGGCCGCCGCCCTGCGCAAGCGCACCGACGCGGACGCGGACGCGCCGGGTCAACAGCCGGGCCCGGTCCCGGGGCAGGGCCTGGTCCAGGTCGCCCGCCTGGTCGCGCCGCGCCTGCACGGGGTGTCCTTCGACGTCGGACGCGGCGAGGTCCTCGGGCTCACCGGGTTGGCCGGTTCCGGCTACGACGAGGTCCTCCCCGCGCTCTACGGGGCCGCGGACGACGTCTCCGGGGACCTCCTCGTCGACCGCGACGCCCTCCAGCTCTCGTCCCTGACCCCTGCCCGGGCCCTCGGCGCGGGGATCGTCCTGGTTCCCGCCGACCGTCGCCGTGACGGTGGCATCGCCGAGGAGTCGGTGGAGCGGAACGTGACGATGCCGGTCATGACGACGCTGGGGTCGCGGTTCCGCCTCGACCGCCGCGCCCTGCAGCGCCGGGCCCAGGAGCTGTCCCGGCGCTACGACGTGCGGCCCTTCGACCCGGGCAAGGCGTTCGGGACCCTCTCCGGCGGCAACCAGCAGAAGGCCGTCCTGGCCAAGTGGTTGCAGACCGACCCGCGGGTCGTCCTGCTCGCCGAACCGACCCAGGGGATCGACGTGGGCGCCAAGGCCTTCGTCTTCGACCTGCTGCGCCAGGCGGCCGAGCGGGGCGCCTCGATCCTGCTCGCCAGCTCCGACTACGAGCAGCTCGCCACGGTCTGCGACCGCGTCCTGGTCCTGGCCCGCGGCCACGTGGTCGCCGAACTGAGCGGCGCCGACCTGACCCAGGCCACGCTGTCCGACCGCGTCCTGTCCAGCACCCGGCTGCTGGACACCCACTTCCCCGTCCCCACCCAGACCAGGGAGGCCTCGTGAGCACGAGCACCCGCACCGCCACGTCCACCGACCCCACCACGGAGGCCGGTGGTCGGAGCCGGTGGCGACTGGCTCCGCACGCCGAGCGGTTCGCCCTCATCGGCGTCTGGGTCGTCGTCCTGGTGGTGTTCTCCCTCGCCCGGCCGGAGACCTACCCGACCGCGGGGAACCTGCAGGGCGTCCTGGGTTCCCAGGCGGTCCTGCTGGTCGCCTCCCTCGGTGTCCTGCTCCCCCTCATCACCGGGGAGTTCGACCTCTCGGTCGCCTCCGCGCTGGGTCTGTCCTCCATGGTCACGGCCGTCATGAACGTCCAGCACGGCTGGAGCATCGGTGCGGCGGTGCTGGCCGGGGTCACCTCCGCGCTCTGCGTGGGCATCGTCAACGCCCTCGGCGTCGTCGTGTTCGGGATCCCGTCGTTCATCGTGACCCTCGGGTCCGGCACCTTCGCGCTCGGCGTCGTGCAGTGGATCTCGGGGCAGTCCACGGTGACCGGGATCGACCCCCACCTCGTCCAGGCGACCGTCGGGACGCGACTGCTGGGAGTGCCGCTGCAGTTCTTCTACGGTCTCGCCGCCGCGGTCCTGCTCGCCGCGCTCCTGGAGTTCACCCCTCTGGGACGACGTCTGCTCTTCGTCGGTCGTTCCCCGCAGGTGGCGAAGCTGTCCGGCTTCGACGTCCCGCGCCTGCGGGCGGGGGCGTTCCTCGGGTGCTCGACCATCGCCGGTCTCGCCGGTGTCGTCTACGCCGGGGCCCTCGGCGGCGCCGACCCGTCCTCGGCGCAGTCGTTCCTGCTGCCGGCCTTCGCCGCGGCCTACCTCGGTGCGACCGCGATCGTCCCGGGCCAGTTCAACCCCCTCGGCACCGTCGTCGCCGTGTACTTCCTCTCCTCCGGGGTGGTCGGTCTGCAGATGCTGGGCGCGCAGAGCTTCGTCCAGCAGCTCTTCTACGGCGGGGCGCTGGTCGTGGCCGTCGGCCTCTCCCGCTACGTCCGCCACCGCGCGACCCGCTGAGCCCCCACCGCACGACGAAGGGCCCCGCACCGGATTCCGGTGCGGGGCCCTTCGTCGTGCGGGTAGGACTCAGTGGGCGTGCTCGCCCTTGTAGTACTCGAAGACCCAGCCGACGATCATCGGCACGGAGATGACGACCCCGATGAACCAGAGCCACCAGCCGACCGCGACCCCGAAGAAGGTCACCGCCCCGCCGGCGGACAGGAACAGCGGCCACCAGGAGTGCGGGGAGAACATGCCCTGCTCGCCCGCGCCTTCGCTGATGTCGGCCCGGGGGTTGTCCTCGGGACGCTCGTCGATGCGCCGTGCGGTGATGGTCAGGTAGGTACCGACCAGCAGGGCGAGACCACCGGTGAGCAGCAGGGCGATGAAGCCGACCCACTCCGTCCACTGGGTGAGCATCCCGTAGACGAACGCGACGGGGACGAAGAACAGGATCCCGCCGGAGAACAGCCAGGTTTCGGGTTTCATCGTCAGCGGCCTTCCGTCACGTCTTCACGGCCACGGCGGTCGGAGCCGCCGTACACCGCGTCCAGCAGGTTGCCGCCGCCGTCGTGGATGTCGTGCGCGGCGATCTCGGGGTGGTGCAGGTCGAAGGCGGGACGCTCCGAACGGATCCGCGGCAGCGAGGTGAAGTTGTGCCGCGGCGGCGGGCAGGACGTCGCCCACTCCAGCGAGGCGCCGTAGCCCCAGGGGTCGTCCACGGTGACCTGCTCGCCGTGGCGGGCGGTGCGGTAGACGTTCCAGAGGAAGGGCAGGAACGACAGGCCCAGGATGAACGACCCGATGGTGGAGATCTGGTTCATGGTGGTGAACCCCTCACCCGGCAGGTAGTCGGCGTAACGACGCGGCATCCCGGCCGCACCCAACCAGTGCTGGATGAGGAAGGTCGTGTGGAACCCGACGAACAACAGCCAGAAGTGCAGCTTGCCCCAGCCCTCGTGCAGCATCTTCCCGGTCAGCTTCGGCCACCAGAAGTAGAAGCCGGCGAACATCGCGAAGACGACGGTCCCGAAGACGACGTAGTGGAAGTGCGCCACGACGAAGTAGGAGTCGGAGAGCTGGAAGTCCAGCGGCGGCGCGGAGAGGATGACGCCGGTCAGACCACCGAAGAGGAAGGTGATGAGGAAGCCGACGGCCCAGAGCATCGGGGTGTCGAAGGTCAGCGACCCGCGCCACATCGTGCCGATCCAGTTGAAGAACTTCACGCCCGTCGGGACTGCGATGAGCATCGTCATGAACGAGAAGAACGGCAGCAGGACCTTGCCGGTCACGTACATGTGGTGCGCCCACACCGTCACCGAGAGGCCGGCGATGGAGATCGTCGCGAAGACGAGGCCCTTGTAGCCGAAGACGGGCTTGCGGCTGAACACCGGGAAGATCTCGGTCACGATGCCGAAGAACGGCAACGCGATGATGTAGACCTCCGGGTGCCCGAAGAACCAGAACAGGTGCTGCCAGAGGATCGGCCCACCGTTCGCGGCCTCGAAGACGTGGGCCCCGAGGATGCGGTCCGCGGCCAGCGCGAGCAGCGCGGCGGCCAGCACCGGGAAGGCCATCAGGACCAGCACGCTGGTGATGAGGGTGTTCCAGGTGAAGATCGGCATCCGGAACATCGTCATGCCGGGAGCGCGCATGCAGATGATCGTGGTGATGAAGTTGACGGCACCGAGGATCGTCCCGAACCCGGAGAACGCCAGGCCCATGACCCAGAGGTTGCCGCCCAGACCGGGCGAGTGGACGACGTCGCTCAGCGGCGCGTAGGCGAACCACCCGAAGGAGGCGGCGCCGCCGGGGGTGACGAAACCGGCCGCGGCGGTGAGACCGCCGAAGAGGAAGAGCCAGTACGCGAACATGTTCAGCCGCGGGAAGGCGACGTCAGGTGCACCGATCTGCAGCGGCATGATCGCGTTCGCGAAGGCGGAGAACAGCGGCGTCGCGAACAGCAGCAGCATGATCGTGCCGTGCATCGTGAACGCCTGGTTGTACTCGTTCTTGGTGTTGAACACCTGCATGCCGGGCTCGAAGAGCTCGGCACGGATGAGCAGCGCCATGATCCCCGCGAGCAGGAACCAGATGAACGCGGTGATGAAGTACAGGTTGCCGATGACCTTGTGGTCGGTGCTGGAGAGCCAGCCGGCGATGACCGCGCCACGACGGCGCGGGATGACCTGCCCCAGGGGCTGGCGCGTGGTGACGCGCGCTGCCGTCCCGGGCAGGTTGAAGCTCTCAGCAGCCATCAGCCGTTGTTCCCGTCACTGGTCTTGTCCTTCGCGGTCTCAGGGGCCTCGCCGACGGAGTCGGCCTGGACACCCGCGAGCTCCTCGGCGCCGGCGAGGGTCGTCGGCAGCGAGCCGGTCTGGCCCGCGGCGTCGAGGTCGTCGAGGTGCTGCTGGTACTCCTCCACCGAGACGACCTTGACGTTGAAGAGCATCTCGGAGTGGTACTCACCGCAGAGCTCGGCGCACTTGCCCTTGAAGGTCCCCTCCTTGGTGGGGGTGACCTGGAAGGCGTTCGGGCTGCCCGGGATGAGGTCCATCTTCATGAGGAACGCCGGGACCCAGAACGAGTGGATGACGTCGCGGGAGTACAGGTCGAAGCGGACCGTCTCGTTGACGGGCAGGTACAGCGTCGGGAGCTCGTCCTCGACGCTGGCCTCACCCGAGAGGTCGGCCTGACGACCGGTGTCGTAGACGCCCGGCTTGGAGTTGTCCTCGAGGTAGTTGAAGTCCCAGGACCACTTCTTGCCCACGACCTGGATCGTGACGTCCGGGGCCTTCTTCGTGTCGAGGATCGTCTGCTGGTCGCGCGCCACGTAGTAGAAGAGGACACCGACCATCATCACGGGGACGATCGTGTAGAGGATCTCGATCGGCATGTTGTAGCGGACCTGCGGCGGCATCTCCGGGTCGTTCTTGCGACGCCGGTAGGCCACGACGCACCAGATCGTCAGGGCCCAGACCAGGACGCCGACCGCCAGGGCGGCGATCCACGACCCGTCCCAGAGCTTGGAGATCCGGTCGGTCATGTCCGTGGCGCCGATGCTGGCGTTCGGCAGGAAGAAGTTGCTCGCCGAAGCGTCCGGCCAGTCGCCGGCGCAGCCGGACAGCAGCAGGGCCGCACCACCGGTGAGGGCGCCTGCCAGCAGTGCCTTGGGGGGACGGCGACGACGTGTCGCGCCCGAGTCTCGCGTGCCCAACGTCGGCCTTCCCACGGTTCGTGCGGTGAACGGGGACGTTTCGTGCTCCCGACGCGTTGGTCTTGAGCAGAGCCGTCCTTTGGTGAGGAGACTACCCCTTGTCGTAGTCGATGGGCCGATCGGGGCGTGCCGCGTCGTGCACCTCGTCGCGGGGCACCCCCGCCGCGGTGAACGCGCGGGGCACGGGCAGCGGCAGGGCATCACCGAGGAGGCGCAGGTAGGCCGGACGGTCGACCTCCTCCACCCCCAGGGTGGCCAGGTGGTCGGTGCGCCACTGCACGTCGACGAGGCGACCCGGGACGCCGTCGGCGGTCATCAGCTGCGCCAGCGCCACGACCGCCGCCTTGGAGGCGTCGGTGACGCGGTGGAACTTCGACTCCGCCGCGAAGAGCCCGCCGATGCTGAGGCCGTAGAGACCGCCGGCGAGCTCCCCGTCGAGGAAGACCTCGACGGAGTGCGCCCAGCCCAGCCGGTGCAGCCGGGCGTAGGCCCGGGCCACCTCCCGGGTGATCCAGGCTCCGCTGCGTCCGGGGTCGGCGCAGCCGGCGACGACCTCCTCGAAGGCGGTGTCGACGCGCACCTCGAAGCGGCGCGACGAGCGGCGCAACGACCGGGACACGTGGACCCGCTCGGGGACGAGGAGGCCACGGGGGTCCGGCGACCACCAGCCGACCGGCCCGGTGCCGCCGCCCCCCAGACCCATCGGGAAGAACCCGTGCCGGTAGGCCTCGAGGAGGGTCGCCGGGGAGAGGTCCCCACCCGCGGCGGCGAGGTCCTCCCTCGCCTCGACGGCGAGGTCGGCGAACCCGAAGAGGGCCGGACCCGGATCCCGGCGTCGACGACCCTGCGGCCCCTCGGGCAGGGGTACCCCCCAGACGCAGTCGGCCCCCGCACCGGTGGGTGCGGGGGCCGACGGGTGCAGTGCGGGGTGCTGCGGATCAGCTGAAGGAGTCACCGCAGGCGCAGCTGCTCCCGGCGTTGGGGTTGTCGATCGTGAAGCCCTGCTTCTCGATCGTGTCCGCGAAGTCGATGGTGGCGCCCTCGAGGTAGGGGGTGCTCATCTTGTCCACGACGACCTCGACGCCGTCGAAGTCGCGCAGGGCGTCCCCGTCCAGCGTGCGCTCGTCGAAGTAGAGCTGGTAGATGAGGCCCGAGCAGCCACCGGGCTGGACGGCGATGCGCAGACGCAGGTCGTCGCGGCCCTCCTGCTCGAGCAGCGTGCGGACCTTCGTCGCGGCCACGTCGGTCAGCAGGACCCCGTGGCTCGCACCCGTCGACCCGGTGGTGGTCGTGTCGGTGGTCGTGGTCATGAGCATCGTCTCCAGATTCGCTCGCGGGGCCTTGCCGTGCAGTCCTCGTCAGGAACGGCGCGGTGACCGCGGATGTTCCCTCCCCCGAGGTTACGTCGCCGCGGAGAGACCGTCGAGCAGGAGCACCTCGCCGAGGCACGCGTGGGTGAAGTCCGCCAGGTGCAGCGACTCGTCGGCCCCGTGGGCCCGGGAGTCGGGGTCCTCGACCCCGGTGACCAGGATCGCGGCGCCGGGGTAGACCGCGGCGAGGTCGGCGACGAACGGGATGGACCCGCCCATGCCCATCTCGACCGTCGGTGCGCCGTAGGCCTCGGCGAAGGCGGCCCGGGCCACGTCGTGCGCCGTGGAGGTGGTGTCGGCGGAGAACGCCTGCCCCTCCTCGCCGTCGGTGACGGTGACCCGCGCCCCGAACGGGGCGTTGGCCAGGAGGTGGCGCCGCAGGGCCGTCATCGCCGCCGACGGGTCCTGACCCGGGGCGATGCGCATGCTGATCTTGGCCCGGGCGGAGGGGACCAGGGTGTTGCTGGCCCGGTCCACCGGGGTGGCGTCCAGGCCGATGACGGCGATGGCGGGCTTGGTCCAGAGCCGTTGCGCGATCGTCCCCGTCCCCGCGAGGTGGACCTGCGCCAGCACGCCGGCGTCGGAGCGGAACATCTCCTCCGTGAGGTCGACGTCGGGGGCGGAGGTGGTGAGCAGCCCCTTGACCGCCACGTCGCCGTTCTCGTCGTGCAGCGTCGCGAGCAGACGGGCCAGGCTGGTGAGGGCGTCGAGCACCGGTCCACCGTTGACCCCGGAGTGCACGGCGTGGGTGAGCACGTCGACGGTGACGTCGCAGTCGACGAGACCGCGCAGGGTGGTGGTGATCGCCGGGATCCCGATCCGCCAGTTGCCGGAGTCCGCGACGACGATGACGTCCGCGGCCAGCGCCTCGCGGTGCTGGGCGAGGAAGGCGCCGAAGGTCGGCGAGCCGATCTCCTCCTCCCCCTCCAGGAAGACGGTCACGCCGACCCCGTCCTCGGGGCCCCACAGCGGCAGCAGCGTGCGCAGGGCGTGGACGTGGGCCATCACCCCGGCCTTGTCGTCGGCCGCGCCGCGGCCGTAGAGGCGTCCGTCCCGTTCCGTCGGCTCGAAGGCGGGCGAGGACCAGGCGGCCTCCTCTCCCGGCGGCTGCACGTCGTGGTGGGCGTAGAGCAGGACGGTCGGGGCACCGGCCGGGGCCGGGCGGTGCGCGATCACGGCGGGGTTGGACTCCAGGTCCCCCTCGGGCGTCGCGGCGTGCGCCGTCACGATCTCCACGCTCGGCATCCCGGCGGCGCGCAGCAGCTCCGCGGTGGCCTGCGCGCTGGCGGTGACGTGCGCGGCGTCGAAGGCGCGCGCCGAGACGCTGGGGATGCGCACGAGCGCCTCGAGGTCGGCGCGGGTGGCGGCGTCCTGGGCGCTCGAGGCGGCCCGCAGGGCGGCGGTGCGGTCGGGTCCGGGGGATGGCAGCGTGAGGTCCGTCACGACCGCGACGCTACACAGGCCCCACCGCCGCAGGAGGAGGTGGAGGTCGCGCGCGGTGACGTAGGCTCGGTCTCGTGTTCGGACGCTCGAAGGAGAAGCCAGCCGCCTCGACCCAGGTCGTCGAGGGGTCGCTCGTCGAGCTGACCAAGGAGGGCGGCAAGGGCCGTCCCACACCGAAGCGCAGCGAGGCCCGCGCCCGCAACGCCCGCCCCCTGGTCCCCACCGACCGCAAGGCCGCGCAGAAGCTGAGCCGCGAGGCCCAGCGCGAACAGCGCGCCAAGATGCAGAGCGCGTTGCTCACGGGCGACGAGCGCTACCTGCCGGTGCGCGACCGCGGAGCCCAGAAGCGCTTCGTCCGCGACGTCGTCGACGCCCGTCGCAACGTCGGTGAGTACTTCCTCATCATCGCCGGTGCCTCGCTGATCCTCTCGATGATCGCCCAGCCGCTGGGTTCCGCGCAGCTCCTGCTCGGCACCACGCTGCTCATCTACCTGATGCTGGCCGTCGTGATCATCGACAGCGTCCTGCTGGGCCGCAAGGTGTCCCGTGCGGTGAAGGCCCGGTTCCCCGATCCCGAGCGCGGTCTCGTCTCCTACGGCGTCACCCGTGCGCTGCAGATCCGCCGGATGCGCCGACCGGTGCCGATGGTGGACCGCGGCGCCCTCCCCCGCTGACCGGAGCCGCACCGTGACCCACTCCCGCGCCGTCCGCTGGACGACCGCGGCGGCCCTGGCCGTCGCCATCCTCATCATCGTGACCGGCGGGATCGTCCGGGTCTCCGGCTCCGGGCTCGGCTGCCCGACCTGGCCGCGCTGCACCGCCGACTCCTTCACCTCCGCCGCCGCCTCGACCGGCATCCACGGCGCGATCGAGTTCGGCAACCGGCTCCTCACGACGGTCATCTGCATCGCCGTCGGGGCCGTGATCATCGCCTGCCTGCTGCAGCGGCCTCGTCACCGCGCGCTGCTCTGGTCCGGCTGGGGGCAGTTCCTCGGGGTCGTCCTCAACGCCGTCGTCGGCGGGATCACCGTCCTCACCGGGCTGAACCCCTACATCGTGGCCGCCCACTTCGTCGCCGCCATCGCCCTGCTCGTCTCCGCCACGGTCAGCTACGACATCGCCCACCGCGCGGTGATCCCCGCACCGGCCGAGACCACCCGCCGGCTGGCCCGCGGGCTGGTCGTGGTGACCGGGGTCGTCGTGGTGCTGGGCACGATCGTCACCGGGTCCGGGCCGCACCCCGGTGACAGCGCCGAGATCCACCGCATCCCGGTGAGCTGGACGGCCGTCACGGTCGTGCACGGGTTCTCGGCCGTCCTCGCGCTGGTGCTCGCGGCCGTCGTGGTCGTCGTGGCGCAGCGTGCCGGGGACGACCTGGTCCGCCGTCGCGCGACGATCCTGCTGGTCCTCTTCGTCCTCCAGGCCGGCCTCGGGATCTACCAGAGCCTCGACGGCCTCCCGGGGGTCGCGGTGGTCCTGCACCTCCTCGGTGCCGCGCTCACCGCGTCCGGTGCGACGCGCGTGCTGCTGGCCGCCCGCAGCTCCACGGTGGACCGACTCGCCCCCGAGGCCCTCGCCGTCTGAGCGCCCACAGGTTAGGTTCGCGACCATGGAGTTCCGACACCTCGGTCGCAGCGGACTGAAGATCTCAGAGATCACCTTTGGCAACTGGCTCACCCACGGCTCCCAGGTCGAGAACGACGCGGCGATCGCGTGCGTCCACGCCGCGCTCGACGCGGGCATCTCGACGTTCGACACGGCGGACGTCTACGCGAACACGGCCGCCGAGACGGTCCTGGGCACCGCGCTCAAGGGCCAGCGCCGGGAGAGCCTGGAGATCCTGACCAAGGTCTTCTTCCCGACCGGCCCCAAGGGCCACAACGATTCAGGCCTGTCCCGCAAGCACATCCACGAGTCCATCGACGGGTCGCTGAAGCGGCTCGGCACCGACCACGTCGACGTCTACCAGGCTCACCGCTGGGACGTCTCGACCCCGGTCGAGGAGACGATGCAGGCCTTCGCCGACGTCGTCCGCGCCGGCAAGGCGCTCTACATCGGCGTGAGCGAGTGGACCGCCGACCAGCTCCGCCAGGGCCACGCGCTGGCGAAGGACCTGGGTTTCCAGCTCGTCTCCAACCAGCCGCAGTACTCCGCGCTCTACCGCGTGATCGAGGAGGAGGTCGTCCCGACCTCGCGCGAGCTGGGCATCTCCCAGGTCGTGTTCTCCCCCATCGCCCAGGGCGTGCTGACCGGCAAGTACACCCCCGGTGGCGCGCCGCCCGAGGGCAGCCGGGCCACCGACGAGAAGGGCGGCAAGCAGATGATCAGCCGCTGGATGCGCGACGACGTGCTGTCACGGGTCCAGGAGCTGAAGTCGGTGGCGAGCGAGCTGCAGCTCTCGATGGCGCAGCTGGCCGTCGCGTGGGTGCTGCAGAACGACAACGTCGCGGCCGCGATCATCGGCGCCTCGCGTCCGGAGCAGGTGCACGAGAACGTCAAGGCCTCCGGCGTGACGATCCCGGCGGAGCTGCTCCAGAAGATCGACGCCGCCCTCGGCGAGGTCGTCGAGCGCGACCCCGCCCGCACCGCCGCGACCGCCCCCACGTCCCGCCCGTCCTGACCCCCGACCGTGATCCTGCTGGGTCTCCCAGCAGGATCACGGTTCGTCAGTCGACGGGGCGCAGCGAGAGCGGGCCGTAGACCTCGGCGCCGTCCGCCCACAGGTGGGCGTTCTCGACGCCGCGGGCGCGCAGCTCACGCCACGACTCACCGATCCACACCTCGGCGTCGGACTGCGTCGGGAACACCGTCTCGTCACCGTCGAGGGCCCGGCCCTCGACGTCCTCGTACTTCCAGGTCCACTGCGTCGGTCTCACCTCCGCGAACCTACTCGACCCGGTGCCGGGCCGCGCTGGCGTCGTGCGCGCCGTGCTGGTGCGCGGCGCGGCGGCGCAGGTCGACGATCGCCAGCACGAGCGCGAGCACGACGAGTCCCAGCGAGACGCGCAGCCCGTCGGAGAGCGCCTCGCCGAAGACCTCCTGCGAGCGCGGACCCGCGGCGACGGTGGAGAAGAAGATCGCGGTCGTGGCCGCGACCCCGACCGCCGAGCCCACACGCTGTCCCGTCTGCAGGACCCCGCCCGCGACCCCGGCGACGCTGCGCGGCACCTCGGCCAGCGTCAGCGTCTGGTTCGGGGAGATCACGAGCCCGCTGCCGGCCCCCGCGACCGCGAGGCACGCCGACAGGGCGAGGGCACCGGCGGTGCCCTGCAGGGCGGCGGACACCACGTCGGCCCCGGCCAGGCCGAGCGCCACGACGACGAGCCCGACGACGACGACCGGCCGACCGCGCCGGTTCACCTGGCGCCCCCCGACCTGGGCGAAGATCGCGGACATCACCGCGAAGGGCGTCTGCACCAGCCCGGCCTGCAGGGGCGAGAACCCCAGCCCGGTCTGCAGGTAGAGCGTGACGACGAGGAAGATCCCGGTGAACCCGGCGAAGTAGGCGATCCCCACGAGGGCTCCCCCGGTGAAGGACGCCGTGCGCACCAGCTCACCGGCCACGACCGGGTCGCGACCGCGCTTGCCCTCCCTGCGTTCCCAGGCGACGAACGCGGCGAGCAGCACCGCACCCGGCAGCAGGAACCACCAGCGGGCGGGTGAGTCCCCCTGGCCGGTGGTGAGGACGAAGGGCAGCATGCCGAACACCGTGGCCACGGCCAGCAGCAGCAACCCCGGGACGTCGAGGTGGAGCTTGGACCGGGCCCTCGACCGGTCGCGGCCGGGCAGCCACTTCCACGCCAGCGGCAGCAGCACGATCCCGATGGGGACGTTCACCAGGAAGACCCCTCGCCAGCCCTCGGCCTCGCCGAACACCGCGAGGATCCCGCCGCCGAGCAGCGGCCCGATGGCGGTGGAGAGCCCGATGGTGGTTCCGAACAGCCCGAAGGCCTTGCCCCGCTCGGCGCCGGAGAACAGCTCCTGGATGAGGGCGAGGACCTGGGGGTTGACCAGCCCGGCCGTCACCCCCTGCGCGAGACGGACGATCGAGAGCGCCGTCGCGGACTGGACGAGCCCGGCCCCCGCACTGGTGAGGACGAACCCGGCGAGACCCACGACGAAGAGCAGCCGCCGCGAGTAGAGGTCGCCGACGCGCCCGGCGGGGACGAGGACTAGGCCGAAGGCGAGGGCGTAGCCGGCGACGATCCACTGGATCTGGCTGGACCCCGCCCCCAGGGACGTCTCGATCGAGGGCAGCGCGACGTTCACGATGGAGACGTCGAGGAGGGTCATGAACCCGACGGCGAGGCAGACCCCGAGGGCACGCCAGCGGTTCGGGTCGGGTGCCGTGTCGGAGGAGGAGGGCCCGTCGGAGGAAGCGGAGGGGCGTCGGGCCAGGTCGGTCACGGGTCCGACCATCACCCGCGTCCGCGGGTGGCACAACTCAGAACCGCTTGTCGCCCTCACGACGGGTGCGGCTGGCGGCCAGTTCGCCCAGGACGCGCCGGGCCCAGCCCGGGCCCTCGTAGATGAACGCGGTGTAGGCCTGCACGAGCGAGGCGCCGGCGTCGAGGCGTTCCTGGACGTCCGCGGCCGTCTCGATCCCCCCCACGCTGATGAGCACGAGGCGCCCGTGGGTGCGCGCGGCGAGCCGGCGCAGCACCTCGACCGAACGCTCCTTCAGGGGGGCACCGGAGAGACCACCCCCACCGGCGGCGGCGACGAGCGCTGCACCGGAACGCAGTCCCTCGCGCGAGATCGTGGTGTTCGTGGCGACGATCCCGTCGAGCTCCTCCTCCAGGGCGAGGTCGGCCACGGCGTCGACGTCGGCGTCGGAGAGGTCGGGGGCGATCTTCACCAGGAGCGGGACGTGGCGGTGGGCGGCGGCGTCGGCGGCCTCGCGCACGGAGCGCAGCACCGGCCGGAGCTTCTCGACGGCCTGGAGGTCACGCAGACCCGGCGTGTTCGGGGAGGAGACGTTGACGACGAGGTAGTCGGCGTAGGGGGCGAGGAGCCGCGCCGAGACCGCGTAGTCGGAGGCGGCGTCGGCCTCGGCGACGACCTTGCTCTTGCCGATGTTCACCCCGATCACGACGGGGTGCACGGGCGGGACGGCCCGCACCTGGCGCAACCGCCGCGCCACGACCTCGGCACCGGCGTTGTTGAAGCCCATCCGGTTCACGACGGCCCGGTCGGCGACGAGCCGGTGCAGGCGGGGTCTGGGGTTCCCCGGCTGCGGCAGGGCCGTCACGGTCCCGATCTCGACGCAGGAGAACCCGAAGTTGCCGAGCGCCGCGATCCCCGTGGCGTTCTTGTCGAACCCGGCGGCCAACCCCAGCGGGGTCGGGAAGTCGAGGCCGAAGACCGTCGTGCGCAACCGCGGGTCCGGTTCGACGAAGACACGGCGCAGCACCTGCGAGGCAACGGGAACGCGGCTCGCGACCCGCATCCCGGCGAAGGCCCAGCGGTGGGCGTCCTCGGCGTCGATGCGCGTCAGCAGGTGTCGGTACACCGTCTTGTAGGCGCGTCCCGATCCAGCCACCACGTCCTGCACTCCCCCGGTCGTCACGCTGCGTTCGAGCACCACGGCCGCCGTTCCCGGCGGCCGTGGTGCCTCACGATAGACGGTGGATCAGCTGATCGAGGACGTCCGGGTCTCGCGCAACAGCGACAGCGCGACGAGGCTGACGACGGCCGTGCCGGCCAGGTAGAACCCGACCCAACCGACACCGTGGGCCGCGGCCAGCTTCACCGCGGTGTACGGCGCGAGGGAGGCGCCGAGGATGCTGCCGCAGTTGAAGGCCAGCGAGGCCCCGGTGTAGCGGACGATGGTCGGGAAGAGCTCGGGCAGGTACGCCCCGATCGGACCGAACACCAGGCCCATGAAGAACAACCCGGCGCACAGCCACACCATGACCAGCGCGGTGCTGCCGGAACCCAGCAGCGGACCGGTGAGCAGTCCCACGACCGCGCCGCCGACCATCGCGGTGGCCAGGACCGGACGACGACCGAAGCGGTCGGAGAGGATCCCGGAGAGCGGGGTGGCGGCGGCCATGAAGAGCACGGCGACGCACAGCATCAGCAGGAAGTCGTGACGCGAGTAGGCCAGCCCCTTGGTGCCGTAGCTCAGCGACCAGGTCGTGGTGAGGTAGAAGAGGGTGTAGGTCAGCATCACCGAGAACGCACCGAGGACGACGATGCGCCAGCTGCTGCGGAAGGTCTCCGCGACCGGGACGCGCACCCGGCGGTTCTCCGACAGCGCCTTGGCGAAGATCGGCGTCTCGGCCAGGCTGAGCCGGATCCACAGGCCCAGGACCACCAGCACGGCGCTGAGCAGGAACGGCACCCGCCAGCCCCACGCGGTGAACGTCGCGTCGCTCATGGTGGAGGACAGGACGATGAACAGGGTGTTGGCGATGATGAAGCCGAGCGGCGCACCGAGCTGCGGGAACATGCCGTAGAGCGCACGACGGTTCGCCGGGGCGTTCTCCGTCGCGAGCAGCGCCGCGCCGCCCCACTCACCCCCCAGCCCGAAACCCTGCCCGAAGCGCAGGACGCAGAGCAGGACGGGAGCGAGGGTCCCGGCGCTCGCGTGCGTCGGCAGGACGCCGATGAGCACCGTCGAGATGCCCATGACGAGCAGCGCGGCGACGAGCGTCGTCTTGCGACCGATCCGGTCCCCGAAGTGGCCGAACACGACGGAGCCGATGGGGCGCGCGACGAAGGCGATCGCGAAGGACGCCAGCGACGCCAGCGCGGCGGCGGTGTCGTTGTCGGAGGGGAAGAAGAGCTGCGGGAAGACCAGGACGGCGGCCGTCGCGTAGACGTAGAAGTCGTAGAACTCGATCGTGGTGCCGATGAGGCTGGCGGCGGCGACCTTCCCCGTGGGGTTGGTCGGCGGCGCGGCCCGGGTGGTGCTGAGGTCGGCGGGACCCATGAGTGGAAACCTTCGGACGACGGGTGGGTGCGGGAGCCGTTCCCAGGGTTCGTCCTGGCGGGCGGGTGACACCCGGAGTCGCTCAACCGGGGTCGCCGTCGCCGCTCCGGGTGTGACGCAGATCCTACGCCCCAGCTGTGAGGCATCCAACGAGCGAGACGACCGTCTCACTCCGTGAGATGGACGACCTCCTGGTGCTCGATGCTGCCGTGCACCGCGTCCACGGTGGTGCAGGTCTCGACCGCGTCCCACGGGTCGACGGGGACGGGACCCCGTCCGCGCACCGCGGCCGCGAACCCGGCGTAGAAGTCGGGCCAGCGGCCGGCCTCGCTGGTCACCCGGTGCACCGCGCCACCACCGAGGGCGAGCCACCCCCAGCGACTCGCGGGTTCCGCGCCCCACGCCGCGCCCTCGGAGGACGGTGTCCGGCCCGAGAGGAGGACCTCCTCCTGGACGTCCATCGGGGACTCGACGACGAAGCTGCCCCGGGTGCCCGTCACGCGGTAGCGCGGCCCCGGCAGGGCCTGCTT
Source organism: Kineococcus sp. AC630 (assembly GCF_979255925.1). NCBI lineage: Bacteria > Bacillati > Actinomycetota > Actinomycetes > Kineosporiales > Kineosporiaceae > Kineococcus > Kineococcus sp. AC630. The sequence goes on along the minus strand of NZ_CEEDMJ010000006.1, from coordinate 164,006 downwards.
CCACGACCCGGACAGTTCGCTGCGCACCCCACCGACGTGCTCGATCTGGATCCGGAAGTCGTCCTCGCTCCCCTTCCCGCCCCGGGCCTGCGCGTTCACGCTGCGCGCCGGCCCGAAGAGGTGCAGCGCCTGGTCGACCAGGTGCGCCCCGAAGTCGCGCACCAGGCCACCCCCGGCCGCCGGCGGGTCGCCCGCGGACCACCGTTCGAAGGAGGACTCGAAGCGCACCACGTCCCCGAGCTCCCCCTCGGCCAGCACGCGCTGCAGGGTCAGGAAGTCGGAGTCCCAGCGCCGGTTCTGGTACGGCGTCAGCAGCACCCCGGCGGCCTCCGCGCGCTGCACCGTCCCGATCGCGCTCCGGGCGTCGAGGGCGAAGGGCTTGTCGCAGACCACGGGCAGACCCAGGTCGATCGCCTGGTTCGTCAGGTCCGTGTGCGTCGCCGCCGGGGTGGAGATCGCGACCGCGTCCACGCCCAGGTCCTTCGCCTCGGCGAGCGAGCCGGCGACCTCGACCCCGTGCTCGGCCTTCGCCTGCGCCGCCCGTTCGGGGTCGGAGGTCACGACGACCCCCAGCCGGGCCCCGGGGGCGCCCGCGATGATCGGGGCGTGGAAGAAGCGCCCACCCCCGCCGTACCCGAGCAGGGCGAAGGTCACGGGTCCAGGGCGGGTGTCGGCGTCGCTCACGCAGGCCACCGTAGCCACCCGTCGTCCGCGAGGACCGGGGAGACCGGGAACCTCCCGCTCAGACCCGGCACAACCGGGACCGGACGAGGAAGCGCACCCCGTCCGGCGCCTCGAGCGAGAACCCGGCCCCGCGCCCGGGGACGAGGTCGATGGTCAGTTCGGTGTGGGCCCAGCGCAGGTGCTGCTCCTTCGACATCCACACCCCGACGGTGAACGCCTCGGAACCGTCCTCGGCCGGGATCTCGAGGTTCCCGAGGAACTCGTCCGCGTCGGAGAGGATGAAGTCGCCGTCGGGGAAGCACATCGGGGAACTGCCGTCGCAGCAGCCCCCCGACTGGTGGAACATCAGCTCCCCGTGCCGGGCGCGGAGGCGGCGCAACTGCGCCGCCGCCTCCGCCGTCAGTCCTACCGGCACGTCCTCACCCCCGCTCCGCGGCGAACCGGCCCCGGACACGGGCGCCGGGCGGTTCGTCCTGCAGGGTCATCGTCGGACTCCTTCTCGTCGGGAGGGGCGAACGTGGGCGGTGGCTCAGAAGAAGCCGAGCTTGCTCGTGGAGTAGCTGACGAGGAGGTTCTTCGTCTGCTGGTAGTGATCGAGCATCATCTTGTGGTTCTCCCGCCCGATGCCCGAACTCTTGTACCCGCCGAACGCGGCGTGCGCGGGGTAGGCGTGGTAGTTGTTCGTCCACACCCGCCCGGCCTGGATCCCCCGGCCCATGCGGTAGGCGAGGTGGATGTCGCGGGACCACACCCCGGCCCCGAGACCATAGAGGGTGTCGTTGGCGATCTTCAGCGCGTCGTCCGGGCCCTCGAAGCGGGTCACCGAGACCACGGGCCCGAAGATCTCCTCCTGGAAGATGCGCATCGAGTTGTCGCCCTCGAAGATCGTCGGGTTCACGTAGTACCCGCCGGCGAGGTCGCCCCCGAGGTCGGCCCGGTCGCCGCCGATGAGGAGCTTGGCGCCCTCCTGCTTGCCGATGTCGATGTAGGAGAGGATCTTCTCGAGCTGGTCGTTGCTCGCCTGGGCGCCGATCATCGTCTCGGTGTCCAGCGGGTTCCCCTGCTTGATGGCGCGGGTGCGTTCCACGGCGTCGGCCAGGAACGACTCGTAGATCCCGTTCTGGATCAGGGCGCGCGACGGGCAGGTGCAGACCTCGCCCTGGTTGAGGGCGAACATCGTGAAACCCTCGAGGGACTTGTCGTAGAAGTCGTCGTGCGCGCTCGCCACGTCGTCGAAGAAGATGTTCGGGCTCTTGCCGCCCAGTTCCAGCGTGACCGGGATGAGGTTCTGGCTCGCGTACTGCATGATCAGGCGGCCGGTGGTCGTCTCACCGGTGAAGGCGATCTTGCGGATGCGCGGGTTGCTGGCGAGGGGTTTCCCGGCCTCGGCCCCGAACCCGTTGACCACGTTCACCACCCCCGGCGGCAGCAGGTCGCCGATGAGGTCCATCAGGAACATGATCGAGGCCGGGGTCTGTTCCGCCGGCTTCAGGACGACGCAGTTGCCCGCCGCGAGCGCCGGGGCCAGCTTCCAGATCGCCATCAGCAGCGGGAAGTTCCAGGGGATGATCTGCCCGACCACGCCCAGGGGTTCGTGGAAGTGGTAGGCGACGGTGTCCTCGTCGATCTGCGAGATCCCACCCTCCTGGGCGCGGACGACGCCTGCGAAGTACCGCAGGTGGTCCACGACGAGCGGGATGTCGGCGGCGAGGCACTCGCGGACGGGTTTGCCGTTGTCCCAGGTCTCGGCGACGGCGATCTTCTCGAGGTTGGCCTCGATGCGGTCGGCGATCCGGTTCAGGACGAGGGCACGTTCGGCGACCGAGGTGCGGCCCCAGGCGGGGGCCGCGGCGTGGGCGGCGTCGAGGGCCCGTTCGATGTCGGCCGCGGTGCCGCGGGCCACCTCGGTGAAGGTCTGCCCGTTCACGGGACTGGGGTTCTCGAAGTAGCCGCCCTCGGCGGGCGCCACGCGTTCGCCACCGATCCAGTGGTCGTAGCGGTCGGCGTACTCGACCACGCTGCCGGTGCGTCCGGGGGCTTCGTAGACCGTCATGGAGACCTCCGTGGTGAAGGAGAACAGCGACTGCTCCGTCGCTCCCCGCCACAGTGCGCCGGGCTGCGTTGCAACCCCGTTGCAGGCGGCGCTCACCCGCGGAGGCGGACCTCCCGGGCCAGCGCCTCGGCCCGCCCGGGGTCCCCCGGGGCGAGCCGCCGGACGAGGTCGTGGGCCACGACGGGGTCGTCGCGACCGATGCCGGTCCGGGAGAACTCCAGCAGGGCCTGGTCGTCCTCCCCCTCGAGGACGGCCGCGCGCAGCCCGGCGCGCAGTTCCTCGCGCAGTTCCCGGATCCCGGGGGCGTCGGAGGCGGGCAGCAGGTCACCGGTCCAGCCCCGGACCGCGTCCCGCACCCGGCCGGCCCGCAGCGCGTCCCGGACCTCGAGGGCGTCGCAGCCGAGCGGTCCGAGAAGCCGGTAGGGCGCGGGCGACAGCGCGACGAGACCACGGGTGCGTTCCACGAGCACCGAACGCAGCCGGTGCACCTCGGCGCGCACCGACACGGGGGCGAGGTGGCGTTCGTCGAGCTCGGCGGCCAGCCGGGCCGCGGACTGCCCACCCTCCGGGCCGGTGAGCAGCGTGAGCAGGATCTCGCTGTGCCGCAACGACAACGAGCGGACGTCGGCGGCGACCCCGAGGTGCGCGGCGGCCCCCAGCACCGACAACCGGACAGCGGCTGGCGGGAGCGCGACGGGCATCCCCCCGAGGCCACGACGCAGCGCGGAGACCCGCAGCTCTCCCTCGAGCGCACCGACGGCGGCGCGCACGAACTGCAGGGCCCGTTCGCGGCCGAGGTCGTCCCCGCCGGTGAGGTCGAGGACGCCGAGCACCTCACCGGAGGAGGGGTCGCGCACCGGGGCGGCGGAGCAGCTCCAGCGGGAGACGGCCGTCGCGTAGTGCTCCTCGGCCCGCACCCGGACGGGACGACCGAGGGTGAGGGCCGTCCCGGGGGCGTTGAGGCCGGCGACGTCCTCGCTCCAGCGCGCCCCGGCGGTGAAGGCCATCCGTTCGGCCGCCCGGCGCAGTCCCGGGTCGCCCTCGACCCACAGCAACGTCCCGTCGACGTCGCTGACGGCCATCAGGACGGGTACCCCGAGAGGTTCCTCGAGCAGCAACCGGCGGGCGGTGGGCAGGACACCGGCGAGCGGGTGGGCGTCGCGACGCTCGAGCAGGTCGGTCCCCTCGAGCAGGACCGGGGGCAGGACGTGGTCGGGGTCGAGGCCGGTGCTGCGCGCTCGCCACCACGAGGAGGACACGACGTCGCGGGCACCGGGCAACGGCGTCCCCGCGGGACCGCTCTCGCAGGACGCCAGCCAGTCCTCGCGCGATCGGGACAACCGTGCCGACACCCGCTCGTCCCTCCCCCTCGGGCCCTCCGTCGGACCCGGGTGGGAGAACGGTAGGCCGGGCGGCGACGAGCGACAAGGGACGGCCCGCCCGCCGGGGCGCCCGGGGGTGCGACCATGCGGGGCACGCGGCCGTCCGCGGTTTCCGTGGCACGCTGCGAGACCCGTCCCACCCGTCCCCCCGAGGAGCACCGATGACCGACGGCCCGCGGCCGTTGAACCTGCGTGAGATCGCCGAGGGTCTGCGCTCGCCGCACACCCCGCTCGCGCGCCCCCGGCTGGTGGCGCCGCTGCGTCCGGCCTCGCGCGCCGACGGGCTGGCGTCATGGCTCGCCGGGACGCAGGACCGTGACGTGCCGGCTCCGCTGGAGCGGGTGCGCCTGGTCGTCTTCGCGGGTGACCACGGTGTCGCCGCCCGGGGGATCTCCCGGCTGGAGCCGGGGTGGACGGCGCAGGCCGTGCGCGAGCTCGTCGCCGGCCGGGGGGCCTTCGCCGCTCTCGCCGCGGCGGTCGGGGTTCCCGTGGCCGTGCACGCCCTGGGCGTGGACTGGGGCGAGCAGGGCCCCGACGGTGTGCCCGTCGCCGTGCTCGAGCACGCGCTCCGGCCCTCCGGGGACATCGCCTCCGGGGACGCGCTGAGCGCCGAGGAGGTCGAGGTCGCGGTACGCGCCGGGGCGGCCATCGCCGACGCCGAGGTCGACGCCGGGGTGGACCTGCTGCTGCTCGGGGACCTGGGCACCGGGGCCACGACCGTCGCCGCGACGCTGGTGGCCGCCTGCCTGCGCAAGGGCGCGGTCGACGTGGTCGGGCGCGGCAGCGGTATCGACGACGACGCGTGGATGCGCAAGACGGCCGCCGTGCGCGACGCCGTCCGCCGCTCGCGCAAGCTCGCGACCCGGCCCACCGCCGTCCTGCAGGCCGTCGCGAGCGCCGACCTGGCCGCGGCGGTCGGGTTCCTGCTGCGGGCCGCGGCCCGCCGGACCCCGGTGCTGCTGGACGGGGTGGTCGGGGTCGCCGCCGCGCTGCTCGCCTCCCGCGGGGTGCCGGGGGCGGAGAAGTGGTGGCAGGTCGGCGCGGCGAGCGCGGAACCGGCGCAGGCCCTCGCCGCGGACCGGCTGAAGATGGTGCCGGTGCTGGACCTCGGCGCCGGTCGCGGGGGCGGGTCGGGCGCGCTCACCGCCCTCGGTGTGCTGCGGGCCGCGCAGGCCCTGGCCGCGGCGGACGAGGCGGCGCTCCCCCCGCTACCCGACCCGGAACCCGAGCCCGAGCCCGAGCCGGAGCCCGAGGCCCCGGTTCAGGAGGCCGGAGCCGTCGCGGTGGAACCCGTCGCGGAAGGACCCGCGGAGCCGAACGACCGCCCGAACGTGTAGCCCCGCGCCGTCGCGGCGAGCTCCACCAACCCCGCGCGCCGGTAGAACGCGACGGCGCCGGGGTTGGCGCCCGACACCCCGAGGTGGACCCCGGGGGACCCGTCGGCCGCCAGCTGGGCGCAGACCCGCTGCACCAGCGCCCGGCCGATCCCCCGGCCCTGCAACCGGGGCAGCAGGTCGACGTGCAGGTGCGAGGGGTGGGTGGCCCAGACGGGTTCCGGGGTCACGCCGCCGTGGACGGTCCGCAACGGCCCGGCGTCGAAGCCCTGCACGTCCTCCGGGCGGGGGTAGCGCGCCCGCAGCGGCGGCCACCACTCCGCCTCGCGCCAGCGTTCGAACGCGGCGGTGTCCCGGCAGCCGAGGAGGTACCCGGCGACGCCGTCGGCGTCCTCGACGACCGTTCCGAACCGGGCCTCGTGGTGGGCGTACGGCGTCGCGTAGACGTCGGCGAGCAGTGCGGGGAAGGCCGTGCGTGCGGTCGCGTCGCGACCCGCGTCACCGGTGCGCAGGCAGATCTCCTGCAGCGCGGGGACGTCGGTCACGCTGACCTGACGCCACCACAGGCCGGGGCGGACCTCGTGCGGGCCGGCGCTGACGTCGGGGTCCGGGTGCGGCGCAGGTGGCTGGATCACGCCCCCACGTTAGGGTGCCGTGGTGTCGCGTCTCCTGCTCAGCAGCAAGTCCGTCAAGAGCGTCTCGGTCGACGCGCTGGTCCTGGGGCTGGCTCCCGCGACCGGCAAGCGCGCCGGTGCCCCCGAGGTCCTGGGGGGTGACGACCTCCCCCGCGCGACGCGTTCCGCGCTGGCCGAGGCCGCCGTCGCCCTGGGTGCGAACGGCAAACCCGGTTCGGTGCACCTGGTCCCCGGGACGGCCGGGCTCGCGACGCCGTTGGTCGCGCTGGTCGGGGTCGGCACCGCGCCGGACCACGAGACCCTGCGCCGCGCCGCGGGTCAGGCCGTGCGTGCCCTCGCCGGCAAGGGCCGGGTGGCGTTCGCGCTGCCCACCCCCGACGCGGCCACGCTGGCCGCCGTCGCCGAGGGCGCCGGGCTCGGTGCCTACGCCTTCACCCGCTACAAGGCCGCCGAGCGTGAACCGGTCGCCGAGGTCACGCTCCTGGTCGACAAGCCCCGGGACAAGACCTTCCGCGCCGCGGTCGAGCGGGCCGAGGTCCTCGCCCGGGCCGTCGCGACGGCTCGCGACCTCATCAACACGGCACCGGCCGACCTCGCACCGGCCGACCTCGCCGCGGCGGCGCTGCAGGCCGCGGCGGGAACCTCGCTCACCGTCCGGGTGCTGGACGAGCAGGCTCTGGCCGACGGCGGCTTCGGCGGCATCCTCGGCGTGGGCCAGGGGTCCTCGCGTCCCCCGCGCCTGGTCGTCGTGGAGCACTCCCCGGCCAAGGCCAAGGGCCACCTCGCGTTCGTCGGCAAGGGCATCACCTTCGACTCCGGCGGTCTCTCGCTGAAGCCCGCGGGCGGCATGGAGACGATGAAGAGCGACATGTCCGGTGCCGCGGCCGTGCTGGCCGCCGTCCGGGCGGTCGCCGACCTGAACCTCCCCGTCAAGGTCACCGGCTGGCTGGCCATCGCGGAGAACATGCCCTCCGGCACCGCGATCCGCCCCTCCGACGTGCTGACGATGCACGGGGGGACGACGGTCGAGGTCCTGAACACCGACGCCGAGGGGCGGCTCGTCCTCGGTGACGCGCTCGACGCCGCCTCGGCCGAGCGTCCTGACGCCATCGTCGACGTGGCCACCCTGACCGGTGCCCAGGTCGTGGCCCTGGGGAACCGGGTCTCGGGGATCATGGGCAACGACGACGACTTCCGCAGCGCGGTCCTCGCCGCGGCCGAACGGGCCGGCGAGTCGTTCTGGCCCATGCCGTTGCCCGACGAGCTGCGGGCGACGCTGGACTCCCCCGTGGCCGACCTGGCCAACATCGGCGACCGGGCGGGCGGGATGCTCGTGGCAGCGGTCTTCCTGCGCGAGTTCGTCGGCGACTCCGCCGCGGGGACCGCGATCCCCTGGGCGCACCTGGACATCGCCGGTCCGGCCTTCGCCACGGGTGAGCCGTGGGGGTACACCCACCGCGGCGGGACGGGTGTCGCGGTGCGGACCCTGGTCGCGCTGGCCGAGGACCACGCCGGGCGCTGAGCCCGGCCGGGGCCCGGGACGCAGCTGCGGGGCCGTTCCCCTGAAAGGGGGTGCGGCCCGGGTCAGGCATTCCGGTGCTTCTCGGCCCGATCCTCGTCGTGAAACGTTCTGGGAACGGGAACCTCTGCGTCAGAGACTGTTCACCGACGATTTCCATGATCGAAGATGCTGCGGCCCATTGATCGAGTGATCATTTTCGAGACAGCTCGTGCACTCTCTGCAACTAGCTATATGCTCTCGGTGACGACCTAGTTCGGGGGCGTCACCACGCCGACCGGTTCGGTACATCACAAAGCTCCCCGGTGTGCACCGGGGCACTCGTCACGGAGGCACCATGTCCAGCACCGCCACCCCGTCCCGCTCCTCCCGCCGCCTCGCGCGTCTCGCCGCGGGTCTCGCGGCCACCGCCGTCCTGGCCGGTGGCGGTCTGGCGTCGGCGGCCGTCGCGTCGGCTGCACCGTCCGCGACCCTCACGACCGCCAAGGTGGCCCCCGGGGTGAAGGCGACCTCGACGGTCGACCGCAAGGAATCGGCGACCCAGCGCAAGGAATCCACGGTCGAGCGCAAGGAGTCCGCGACCCAGCGCAAGGAATCCACGGTCGCCCGCAAGGAATCGACCACCCAGCGCAAGGAATCCACGGTCGCCCGCAAGGAGTCCGCGACCCTGCGCAAGGAGTCCGCGGTGGACCGCAAGGAATCGGTCACCTCCGAGAAGGAGCGCTGACCCGCTCCTCCAGACCGGCCGGTCCAGACGAACCGAACCCCCCGCACACAGCGCCTGCTCCCCCGGGACCGGGCGCTGTCGTGCGTCCAGCCCTGCGTCCCAGCGTCACCGCTCGCTCACACACCCCCTCGCGCTGCGTGCGGGGCGTGGTGAGAGGATCGCGACGGAGCAGTCGCCAGCACAGCCGACCTCAGGAGCATTTCGTGGCAGGTGCCGCCGAGCAGCAGTACGACGTCGTCATCCTCGGGGGAGGCAGCGGGGGCTATGCCACCGCGCTGCGTTCCGCCGAGCTGGGCCTGAAGGTGGCCCTGGTGGAGAAGGACCTCCTGGGAGGGACCTGCCTGCACCGCGGGTGCATCCCGACCAAGGCCCTCCTGCACGCCGCCGAGGTCGCCGACACGACCAGGGAGTCGGAGACCTTCGGGGTCCGCGCCTCCTTCGAGTCCATCGACATGGCGGGCGTCAACAAGTACAAGGACGGCGTCATCGCGCGTCTCTACAAGGGTCTGCAGGGGCTCGTGAAGTCCCGCAAGATCGACCTGATCTCCGGGACCGGCAAGCTCGTCGCGAAGAACACCGTCGAGGTCGACGGTCAGCGCTACACCGGCCGGTCCGTCGTCCTGGCCTCGGGTTCCTACTCCCGCAGCCTGCCCGGCCTCGAGATCGGCGGTCGGATCATGACCAGCGAGACGGCCCTCGGCCTGGACTCGGTGCCCGAGAAGGTCATCGTCCTCGGCGGCGGGGTCATCGGCGTCGAGTTCGCGAGCGTGTGGCGTTCCTTCGGCGCCGACGTGACGATCGTCGAGGCCCTCCCGCACCTGGTCCCCCTCGAGGACGAGGCGGCCAGCAAGGCCCTCGAGCGCGCGTTCCGCAAGCGCGGCATCAAGTTCTCCCTCGGCGTCCGCTTCAAGGGGGTCGAGCAGACCGACTCCGGCGTCGTCGTCACCCTCGAGGACGGCAAGACCTTCGACGCCGACCTCATGCTCGTGGCCGTCGGTCGCGGTCCGAACACCGCCGGCCTCGGCTACGAGGAACAGGGCATCACGATGGACCGCGGGTTCGTCCTCACCGACGAGCGCCTCGCGACCAACGTCGCCGGCGTCTACGCCGTCGGCGACATCGTCCCCGGCCTGCAACTGGCCCACCGCGGGTTCGCCCAGGGCATCTTCGTCGCCGAGGAGATCGCCGGCCTCGACCCGAAACCGGTCGACGAGCTCGGCATCCCGAAGGTGACCTACTGCGAGCCCGAGGTCGCCTCCGTCGGCCTCACCGAGGCCAAGGCCCGGGAGAAGTTCGGTGACGTCGACGTCCTCGAGTACAACCTCGGGGGCAACGGCAAGAGCCAGATCCTCGGCACCACCGGTTTCGTCAAGCTGGTCCGGCAGAAGGACGGCCCCGTCGTGGGCGTCCACATGGTCGGTTCCCGCATGAGCGAACAGGTCGGCGAGGCGCAACTCATCGTGAACTGGGAGGCCTACCCCGAGGACGTCGCCGCCCTCGTGCACACCCACCCCACCCAGAACGAGGCCGTCGGAGAGGCGTTCCTGGCGCTGGCCGGGAAACCGCTGCACTCCCACTCCTGACCCGAACCTGAAACCCGCGGCGTCCTCCGGGCGCCGGAGAACGTCCGTGAGGAGAACCGAAGACATGTCGAACTCGGTGCAGATGCCCGCTCTCGGTGAGAGCGTGACCGAGGGCACCGTCACGCGGTGGCTGAAGTCGGTCGGTGACACCGTCGAGGTGGACGAACCGCTGCTGGAGGTGTCCACCGACAAGGTCGACACCGAGATCCCCTCGCCGATCGCCGGTGTCCTGCTGGAGATCCTCGTGCCCGAGGACGAGACCGCCGACGTCGGCGCCGACCTGGCCCGCATCGGTGAGGCGAGCGAGCAGGGCGGTGGGGCGTCCGCGCCGGCGCCGCAGGAGGAGTCGACCCCGGAACCTGCGCCGGAGCCCGAACCCGCGGCCCCGCCCGCACCGGCTCCGTCGGCCCCGGCTCCGTCGGCCCCGGCCGCTGCGCCCTCCGCCGGCTCCGGTGGCGGCGAGCCCGTCAAGATGCCGGCGCTCGGCGAGTCCGTCACCGAGGGCACCGTCACCCGCTGGCTCAAGGCCGTCGGGGACAGCGTCGAGGTCGACGAACCGCTCCTCGAGGTCTCGACCGACAAGGTCGACACCGAGATCCCCTCCCCGATCGCCGGCACCCTGCTGGAGATCCTCGTCGGCGAGGACGAGACGGCCGACGTCGGCGCCGACCTCGCCCGCATCGGCGACGCCTCCGCGCAGTCCTCGGCCCCGCAGGAGGAGACCCCCGCGCCGCAGGAGTCGCCGCAGGAGGAGTCCCTGGCCGACGAGGTCGCGGAGCGCGAGACCGCGCGGTCGCAGGCCGAGCAGGCCACCCAGCCCTCGACGCCGGCCGCCAAGGAACCCGAGGCCGCTCCGGCCCAGGAATCCGCTCCGGCACCCACCCCCGCCCCGGCCCCGGCCCCGGAGAAGCCGGCGGCTCCGGCCGCCGCCGAGGCCACCGGTGGCAGCACCTACGTGACCCCGTTGGTGCGCAAGATGGCCAAGGACCTCGGGGTAGACCTCTCCTCCCTCACCGGCACGGGTGTCGGTGGCCGCGTGCGCAAGCAGGACGTGCAGGAGGCGGCGGACAAGGCAGCGGCCGCCGCCAAGGCTGCCGCGGCCCCGGCCCCCGCGGCCGAGAAGCCCGCGGCCAAGCCCGCGGCGGCGGTGGAGGTGTCCGCCAAGCGCGGCACCACCGAGAAGATGTCGCGCCTGCGCAAGGTCATCGCCCAGCGCATGAAGGACTCGCTGCAGAACTCCGCGCAGCTGACGACGGTCATCGAGGTCGACGTCACCCGGGTCGCCCGGCTGCGGGCGCGGGCGAAGGACAACTTCGCCGCGACCGAGGGCGCGAAGCTGACGTTCCTGCCGTTCTTCGTGAAGGCCGCGGTCGAGGGGCTCAAGCAGCACCCCTCGCTCAACGCCAGCATCGACGGCGAGAACATCGTCTACCACGGCACCGAGAACGTCTCGATGGCCGTGGACACCCCCAAGGGCCTGATCACCCCGGTGATCAAGGACGCCGGGGACCTCAACCTCGGTGGCCTGGCCCGCAAGATCGCCGACCTCGCGGCCCGCACCCGGTCGAACAAGATCACCCCGGACGACCTGTCCGGCGGCACGTTCACCATCACCAACACGGGCAGCATCGGGGCGCTCTTCGACACCCCGATCCTCAACGCCCCGCAGGTCGCCATCCTCGGGACGGGCGCGATCGTCAAGCGTCCGGTCGTCCTCACCGACGCCGAGGGGCAGGAGACCATCGCGATCCGCTCGATGATGTACCTGGCGCTGTCCTACGACCACCAGGTCGTGGACGGTGCGGACGCGGCCCGCTACCTGCAGACCGTGAAGAAGCGCATCGAGGCCGGCGAGTTCGAGGGCGACCTCGGTCTCTGACCCGACCTGTTCCGGCAACCCCGTTCCCGCCCGGCGGGAACGGGGTTGTTCCTTTCCCGAGAACCTGGAGTTCCACCGTGCGCATCCTCGTCAGCGGAGCCAGCGGGCTCATCGGCCGTCACCTCGTCGCGAAGTTGCGCAACGGCGGTCACGAGGTCGTGGTGCTGGTCCGTCGCCCCGAACGCGAACCGTCCGAGCTGCGCTGGGACCCGGCCGCCGGGGACCTCGACCCGGCCCGCCTCGGCCGGATCGACGCCGCCGTCAACCTGTCCGGGGCCGGTGTCGGCGACAAGCGGTGGACCCCGGAGTACAAGGAACTCATCCTCCGTTCCCGCACCGAGACGACGTCCACCCTGGTGGGCGCACTCGTGGCCCTGGACCAACGCCCAGAGGTCCTGGTGAACGCGTCGGCCATCGGGGCCTACGGCGACGGCGGCGACACCGTGCTCACCGAGGCCGCCCCCCGCGGCGGGGACTTCCTCGCCGCGGTCGTGCGGGAGTGGGAAGAGGCGACCGAACCCGCTGCCGCAGCGGGGATCCGGGTCAGCCTGGCCCGCACCGCCCTGCTCGCCAACCCCGTCGGCGGCGCCTTCGGACAGTTGCTGACGCTGTTCCGCCTCGGTCTGGGCGGACCGATGGGCGACGGCCGCCAGTGGTGGAGCCTCATCTCCATGCCGGACGAGCTCGCGGCGTTGGAGTTCCTGCTCACCCACGCCGTTCCCGGGCCGGTCAACCTCGCGACCCCGGAACCCGCGACGAACACCGCCGTCGTGAGCGCCCTGGGGGCAGCCCTGCACCGCCCCGCCCTGCTGCCCGTCCCGTCGTTCGCGCTGCGGATGGTGCTGGGCGAGTTCGCCGAGCAGATCACCGCGAGCCAGCGGGTGGTCCCGACCGCCCTGCTGGAGGCGGGGTTCACCTTCCGCCACCCCGACGTCGCCTCGGTCACCGGCTGGCTGGCGAACGCCTGAGCGTCACCCGACCGCGCTGATCCGCCACTCCCCCTCGACCCGGTCCAGGGTCAACCGGGACGTGCGCGGCGCGCTCTGCGGGACGCTCGTCCGGGCCCCGTCCGCGGCGACGGTCTCGTGCGCCGACGTGACGACGTCGGTGCTCAGGGTCCACTGCTCCCCCGTCCCGCTCTCGACCCGCACGTCGCTCACCGCGAACCCGAGTCCCGTGAGGGAGGTCCCCGCACGGGCGAGGTCGTCGAGCACCGCCCGGTCCGCCGCGGCGGCGGACGACCCGGGGACGTCCACCCGGTCGAGCGCACCGGCCTCCCCCGAGGAGAGCGCGCTCGCCCGGCGGTCGGCGAGTTCGGTCACGACGGCGACGGGATCGGTCCCCCGGAGGACGTCGGCGCCGGCGATCGCCGCGGGGGTCTCCCCCACGGGCGCTGCCGGGGTCTTCCCCACGACCGGCGCCGCGACGTCGGGCGCCGCCGGAGCGGGTGCCGCGGCGGACGCGTCCGGGGAGGCGGGCGCTGAGGGCCCGGAACCGTCGCCGCGCAGCGAGAGGGCGAACACCCCCGCGCCCACGACGAGCACGACGCCTCCGGCCACGAGGGGGAGCCGCAGGCCACGGGTCCCGCCGCCCGCCCGGCGCCGGGGCGGCCCCGCAGGAACCGCCCGGCGCCGAACGGTGGGCGTCGCGGGGCTCGGGCGCGCGCTGACCGGCGGCGGGGCCGTGTCGGACAGCTGCCGGGTGGCTCCCGGCGGGGGCGGGACCACGGGTGCCGGGGTGCCCGGAACCCGTCGGGGCGCGGCGGGTGCAGCGCTCGGCGTCAGACCCCGGACCGCCCGCGGACGGGACGCCGCGGACACCGCCGCGGCCAGCTCCCCGGGCGTCGGACGCCGGGACTGGCTGCGGTGCAGTCCCTCCTGCAACGCCGCGAGCACGACGGCGGAGGATCCGGGCGGCAGGTCCGCGGCCGCCCGCCGGACGGCCGACCGCGCGCCGAGCGCCCCGGCTCGGGTCGCCACCTCACCCGTCAGCGCCCACCACCCCAGCGCGGCGAGCCCGTAGACGTCCGAGGCCGCACCGACACCACCGCCGCCCAGAGCGGTGGGGTCGGCGAAACCGGGTGTCCCCAGGACGCTGCCGTGCTGGCGGCCCAGAGCCCGCGAGACCCCGAGGTCGGCCAGCAGCGGTTCACCGCGGGCGTCGAGCAGGACGTTGCCGGGGGCGATGTCCCCGTGCACCACACCGGCCGCGTGCAGGTCCTCCAGGGCCGGGCCGAGCACCGAGAGCAGCCCGGAGACCTCACCGGCGCTGAGGCGCCGGCGCTGCGCCACCAGGGCCGCGAGCGATCCGCCGACCGCGAGGTCGAGGACCAGGACCGGTCGCCCCTCGGCGTCGGTGGAGATGTCGTGCACCGCCACGACCCGGGGGTGGCGGACCCGGCGCAGCATGGAGAGTTCGGCGAGGAGGTCCCCGGAACCCCCGGGGTGCAGGACCTTCAGCGCACGTTCGACGTCGTCGACGCCGGTGCCCGCCCAGACGACGCTGGAACCGCCGGCGCCCAGCAGCCGGTCGATGCGGTAGCCGTCCACCACGGGGGCGCGGCGGCGGGGATCGTCCCCGAGCGCGGCCAGCGCCTCCCGCCGCCACTGCCGGGCGGGGGCCGTCTGCGTTCCGGGTCCTGTGCGCTCCACGTCTCAAGGGTGCGCTACGCCGGGGACTGCCGTGCCGGTTGTCCACAGGCTCGATAGGCTCTGCGGGTGACCGTCAGCACCACTTCCGATGCCTCCTCCCTCAGCCCGTACGGGACGGAGTCCCCGCACGGCTCGGCGCTGCGCTCCTCGGCCGAGGTCGTCGTCATCGGCGCCGGGCTCGCCGGCCTCGCGTGCGCCAAGCACCTCAGCGCCGCCGGGCTCGACGTGGTGGTGGTGGACTCCGCCGACGCCGTCGGTGGCCGGGTGCGCACGGAGACGGTGGGCAGCTTCCGCGTCGACCGCGGGTTCCAGCTGCTGAACCCCGCCTACCCCGAGGTCCCCAAGGTCCTCGACGTGGACGCCCTCGACCTGCAGTCCTTCGACGCCGGAGTCGCCGTGCACCGCGGTGGCCGGATCAGCACGCTGCGCGACCCGCGACGCCACCCGACGGCCGTGCTGGACGCCCTGCGCTTCCCGCTCGGTTCGGTGAAGGAGAAGGCCGCCCTCGCGCGCTGGGTCCTGAAGGTCACCTCCGCGGGCGACCTCAAGGACCCCGACACGGGCTGGTCGGACGCGCTGGACGCAGCCGACGTCCACGGCGAACTGCGCTGGTCGATCCTTGAGCCGTTCCTGGCGGGGGTGCTCGGCGAGGTCGACGGGACCACGTCGCGCCGCTTCGTCGACCTGCTCGTCCGCAGCTTCCTGCGCGGGACCCCGGGCCTGCCCGCCCGGGGCATGCAGGCCGTCCCCGACCAGCTGGCGGCGGGGCTCCCCGCCGGGTCCGTCGTCCTCGGGACGGAGGTGCGCCACATCGGTCTCGCACCGCGTTCGCTGGTCGTCCAGACCGTGGCGGGCGGGGTGAACTGCGAGCGGATCGTCGTCGCGACCGACGCGCACACCGCCGCCCACCTGGTCCCCGAACTCTCGGTCCCCGACAGCAACGGGCTGTCGACGTTCTGGTTCGCCGCCGCGACCTCCCCCGCGCCGCAGTCGCGGGAGAAGCTGCTGCACCTCGACGGCGACCGGTCGGGCCCCGTCGTGAACTCCGCCGTCGTGTCGTCGGTGGCCCCCGGCTACGTGCTGGCCGGCAGCGACCACCGCGCGCTCGTCAGCGCCCAGACCCTCGGGACCGACACCAGCGCCGAGACGGAGCAGCGCGTCCGCGAGCAGCTCGGCCGGGTCTACGGCGTGAACACCGGTGCCTGGGCGCTGGTCACCGCGCACTCCATCCCGCACGCGCTGCCCGTGGTCGCGCCGCCCTTCGAGGGGCCGCAGCCGGTCGAGGTGGGCGACGGCGTGTTCGTCGCCGGGGACCACCGCGAGAACTCCTCCCTGCAGGGCGCGCTCGTGTCCGGTCGGCGCGCCGCGGACGCCGTGGTGTCGAGCGTGTTCGGCCGCAACGGGATCCGCCGTGCCGGCTGACCGCCCGACCATCGTCGCGACGTCGGGCGGTTTCACCCGTCGTGAGCGCGGCGGGCTGGACTGGGCGGGAACGGCGCACCTCGCCGTGGACCTCGCGAAGGTCCCCGCGAGCCGGCGTCCCCGGCTCACCTACCTGGGCACCGCCGGTGGAGACCAGCGGACCTGGGCCGCCGAGGTGCACGCCGCCGGTGAACGGGCCGGGTTCTCCACCACCGTGCTCGACCTGTTCCCGATGCCCAGCGTGGAGGACCCCGCCGCGCAGTTGCTGGGTTCCGACGTCGTCTGGGTCGGCGGGGGCTCGGTCGCGAACCTCCTCGCCGTCTGGCGCGTCC
Source organism: Kineococcus sp. AC630 (assembly GCF_979255925.1). Classification (NCBI taxonomy): domain Bacteria; kingdom Bacillati; phylum Actinomycetota; class Actinomycetes; order Kineosporiales; family Kineosporiaceae; genus Kineococcus; species Kineococcus sp. AC630. The sequence continues at coordinate 147,805 of NZ_CEEDMJ010000006.1, read as the reverse complement.
ACGAGCTCGACGGGGCGTTCCGCGCCGCGTGGCAGGCGGGGGTCGTCCTCGGCGGGGTCAGCGCGGGGTCGATCTGCTGGTTCCAGGGCGGCACGACCGACTCCTTCGGGACGGAACTGCGCGCCGTGACGAACGGGCTGGGCCTGCTCCCCTACGGCAACGGCGTCCACTACGACTCCGAGGCCCGCCGGCGTCCGCTGGTCCACGAACTCGTGGGTTCCGGGGTCCTGGGCGAGACGCACTGCAGCGACGACGGAGTGGGACTGGTCTACCAGGACACCGAACTCGTCGAGGCCGTCACCGAGGTCCCCGGCAAGGGCGCCTACATCGTCCGGCGGGGCGAGGACGGCGTCGTCGAGACCCGCGTCGACCCCCGCCCCCTCTGACCCCCACCCGCGATCTCGCCGGGTTTCCCCGCGGGAGCGCGGGTCAGGGACGGGCGCGGAACAGGTCCGCGGCGCGTTCGGCGACGGCGATGACGGGGGCCTGGGTGTTGCAGGTCGGGATCGACGGGAACACCGACGCGTCGCAGACGGACAACCCCTCCACCCCGTGCACCGCGAGGTCCGGCCCGACCACCGACCGCTCGTCGGTCCCCATCGCGGCGGTGCCGCTGGAGTGGAAGAACGTGTCGACGCTGCGGCGCACGAAGGCCACGGCCTCCGCCCGGTCGCGCGGGCGACGTTCCGGCGCCGCCGCTCCGGAACTCAGCGCCCGGTACCCCGAGGTCGCCATCAGGTCGAAGACGGTGTCGATCGACTCGACCAGCGCCTGCAGGTCATCGGGTTCGGCGAGGTAGTTCGGCTGGACGTGCAGCGGAGCGCCGGGCTCCGCCGACGTCAGCCGCACCGCTCCGGTGCTGCGCGAGCCCATCAGACCGGGCGACACGGCGAAGACGTCGCCGGACACGTCGTGGGCGGCGCGCACCTCGGGACCGGCGTGCGGACCCTGCACGACGAACGCGTGCAGGTCCGGGCCCACCCCGGCCACGGAACTGCGCCAGTTCAGCATCGCGCCACCCCCGTTGTCCCGCACCGGGCCCAGCGGTTCGCGGGCCCGGAACACCATGCCCATGAGCAGCGGGTGGTCGGCGTAGCGGTCCCCCACCCCCGGCAGCGCGACCCGCGTCGCGAGCCCGAGCCGGGACAGTTCCGCGGGGTCCCCGATCCCGGACAGCGAGAGCAGCCGCGGGGTCTCCAGGGCACCGGCGGACAGCACCACCCGCTCCGCCCGGGTCGTCCGCAGTCCACCGTCCACGACGTGCTCCACCCCGACGGCGCGCAGGCCCTCGAACACGACGCGGTGCACCGGGGAGCCGGTGAGCACGTGCAGGTTCGGTCGCTCCAGCGCCGGTTCGAGGTAGCCCCGCGCCGTGCTCCAGCGTTCCAGGACACCGTCCGCGCGGCGGCGGGCGTTGAAGTTCGCCAGCGTCGCCCCGAGGTTGTCGGCGGCGTTGGCGTCCTCGATCACGGGCAGCCCGAGTTCGCCCGCACCGCTCAGCAGCGCCGACGCGACGGAGTGCGGGTCCTTCGAGGTCTCGATCCGCATCGGGCCACCGGCTCCGCGGAACTCGCTCGCCCCGCCCTCCCAGTCCTCGCTGCGCCGGAAGTACGGCAACAGCGACGCCCAGTTCCAGCCGCTCGCTCCGCGACGTTCCCAGTCGTCGTAGTCGCTCGGGTGCCCGCGGTACCAGAGCATCGCGTTGATGCTGGAGGACCCGCCGAGCACCCGGCCGCGCGGGATCGGGATCGTCCGCCCGTCCACGAGGTCGGTGGGCGCGTGGACGTGCCGGTGGTCCAGGTCCCCACCGAGCAACGACACCCAGCGACCGGCGTCGAGGACGTCGGCCAGCCCGCGGTGGTCGGGGCCGGTCTCCAGCAGCAGCACCCGGGCAGCCGGGTCGGCCGACAACCGGTTCGCCAGGACGCAGCCGGCCGCGCCACCACCGACCACCACGTAGTCGTAGGTCATCTCAGTTGTGCTCGCTCGGGCCCATGATGGTGATGCCCTCGGTCGCCTCGACGTGGCGGACGAAGACGTACTTGTCCTCCCGGCCGTCGGAGTGCTTGCGCTTGATCCCCGGTTGCAGGATCCCGTCGGTCTTGGCGACGAGCACGTAGGGTTCGTCGGCCGCGAGTCCCGCGGCGCAGTGGGCGTCGAACTCGTCGAGGTCGCTGGTGACGAACGCCTTCTCCACCCCGCAGCCACGGGCGATCGCGGCGAGGTCGACGCGACCGCTGGCGGTGTGCGTCCTCGGGCCGCCGATGGACTGGTACTGCTCGTTGTCCCACACCACGACGAAGAGGTTCTTCGGCTGTTCGTTGCCCAGGGTGGCGAGGATGCCGAGGTTGAACAGCAACCCCCCGTCGGTGTCCAGGGACACGACCCGCCGGTGCGGCAGCCCGACGGCGAGGCCGAACGCCTCGGGGGTGACGCACCCGAGCTGCTGCTGGAAGAGGCTGGCGCTGCGCATGTGCGGGGCCGCGTCGTACCACTCGTCGACCGCCCCACCGAGGGACAGGACGACGAGTTCGTCCTGCAGGCGGGCGCCCAGCTTCTCCATGCACTGGTAGCGGGACATCTTGGCCGTCGTCGTGGCGCTCATCGGACGATCCCTCCGCCCAGCACGACGGCCGAGTGGTAGTAGGCGTTGTAGGACCAGTCGTAGGAGTCGGTGATCGCGCGTTCGATCTCGCCGACCTCCCGCACGATCCGGTAGGGGGTGCGCAGGGCGTCGAGCAGCGGTTCCATGGTGATCCCGTGCGGGATGGCCCACCAGTTGTTCTCGCCGAGTTCCCCGCGGTAGCTCATGAGCATGATGACGGGGATCCCGGCACCGAGGCCCATCCGCGCGAGGTGCTCCGTCGCGGCCCGCAGCCCGGAGTTCTCCATGACCAGGGCGGCGCGCTTGCCGGAGAGGAACACCCCGCCGCAGATCGCGGCCCCCTCCCCCTCGTTGGTCACCTGGATGGTCCGGATGTCCGGGTCGGCGTCCAGGGCGGGGTAGAGCTCCTTGAGCAGGGAGTCGGGCAGGTACGCGACGACGCTGACGCCGGCCTTCTTCAGCCCGGCGATCACCGCCTCGACGGCTTCGGGGGTCATGCGCTCGTCTCCTCGGTCTTCGGGGGGCCGGGGAGCGAGAACCGGCTCCCCGGGTGGGTCGGTGCGAGCCGGCCACCGGGACGACCGGACAGCCTCTCGCGGAGCGTGGGTCCGGAGGCTCCCGTCGTCGTGGGGCCGGAGGCTCCTGTCGTCGTGGGGCCGGAAGACTCGCCGAGCAGACCGCGGTCGCGCAGCAACGGCTGGACGAGCTCGATGAACTCCTCGTAGCACTCCTGCCCGCCGAACGTCGGTTCGAGCATCAACCCGTCGACGTCGCTGCCGGTGACGATGGCGGTCAGCTCGTCGGCGACCTCCGTGGGGGAACCGGTGACCTGGAACCCTCGGATCGCCTTCCGCCGGAAGTCGTCGAGGACGTGCCCGACGGTCGGGACGGGTTCGCCGGGCCGGACGAAGCGGTTGACCAGGGTCTGCCCGGAGTCGCTGGGCGGCAACGCCGTCAGCGGGGTCGTGGGGTCGACCTCGCGGAGGTCGAGGCCGGTGAAGCCGGCGAACACGACGGCCGCGTCCCGCACGGCGAAGCAGGCGTCGAGCTCGGCGCGCTTCTCCCGCGCGGCGGCGGAGTTCTCCGCCACGGTCACGGTCACCCCGGTGATGACCTTCACGTCGTCGGGCCGACCGTGCCGGACGGCCTGGGCGCGGATGTCGGCGACGTGCGCCCCGGCCTGGGCGATCGTCTGGCCCTGGATGAGGACGGCCTCGGCGTTGCGCGCGGCGAACGCCCGGCCGCGGGCCGAGGTCCCGGCCTGGAACAGGACGGGGGTGCGCTGCGCGGAGGGGGCGACGGCGAACTGCCCCGACACCCGGAACGCGTTCCCCGAGTGCTCGGTGCGGTGCAGCCGGGCCGGGTCGGCGTACACGTTGGCGCTACGGTCCCGAAGTTCCGCACCGTCCTCCCAGCCGCCTTGCCACAACTGCAGGCACACGTCGACGAACTCGTCGGCAACGTCGTAGCGCGAGTCGTGCGTCCCCGACGCGGCCACGCCGAACAACCCGTCCGTCGTGGACTGCGACGAGCCGGTCACGACGTTCCAGCCGATCCGCCCGCGGGTGTAGTGGTCCAGCGACGCGAACCGCCGGGCCGTCGCGTAGGGGTGCTCGACCGTCGTCGGGGAGGTCACGACGAAACCCAGCCGCTCCGTCGCCATCGCCAGCGCCGGGATCGCGAGCATGGCGTCGAGCGCGGGGAACTGCAGGCCGTGCGCCGCGACCTCCGCAGGCAGCGATCCCTCGATCGTCGGGTAGCCGTAGGTGTCGGCGAAGAAGAGGAAGTCGAACCCCGCGCGGTCCAGCGTCCGGGCGAGCCGGATCCAGTAGCCCAGGTCGTCCCAGTCGTCACCACGACCGCCCGGGTGGGTCCAGGTCGGCATGCCGTTGCTGGGGTTGATCATCTCGAACACCCCGAGGGCGATGCGCTTGCGTCGCGGGGTCACAGCAGCCCCACCACGGTCTTGGTCTCCAGGTAGTTCTCCAGGCCCTGCGGCCCGTTCTCGTACCCCCAGCCGGACTCCTTGTGCCCGCCCTTGGGCAGTTCGGGGCCGAGGTAGGAGTGGCAGTTGATCCAGACCGTCCCGGACCGGATCCGGTGCGCCACCCGGTGCGCGGAGCTGAAACCCTGCGTCCACACGCTGGCGGCGAGGCCGTAGCGGCTGTCGTTGGCCCAGGCGAGGACCTCGTCGAGGTCGTCGTAGGGCGTGACGGTGACGACGGGCCCGAAGACCTCCTCGCGCACGATGCGGTGGTCCTGCGCGACGCCGGTCACGACGGTGGGTTCCACGAACGTCCCGAGCGCGCCGCTGCGCCGTCCGCCGCTGACGACCTCGAGACCGTCCTCGCGCAGGTAGCCCTCGACGCGTTCGGCCTGAGCGGTGCTGACCAGCGGCCCGAGGTCGGTCTCGGGGTCGAGGCCGTGCCCCAGCCGCAACCCCCGGCCGAACGCGGCCATCCCCTCGACGAGCCGATCGTGCACGTCGCGGTGGGCGTAGACCCGGGAACTCGCCACGCAGACCTGGCCGCCGTTGTCGAAGATGCCGCGGGAGATCCCCTCGACCGCCTCGGTGAGGTCGGCGTCGGGCAGCACGATGGCGGGTGACTTCCCGCCGAGTTCCAGGGTGAGGCGTTTGAGGTTCCCCTCGGCCGCACGGAGCAGCCGCTTGCCGACGGCGGTGGACCCGGTGAAGGCCACCTTGTCGACGCCGGGGTGGTCGGCCAGCGCCTGACCCGTCTCGTGGCCGTAGCCGGTGAGGACGTTGACGACGCCGGCCGGGAACCCGGCCTCGACGACGAGCTCCGCGAGGCGCACCGCGGTGAGCGGGGTGTTCTCGGCGGGTTTGAGGACCACGGTGCAGCCGGCGGCCAGCGCGGGCGCCAGTTTCATGCTCGCCATGAGCAGCGGTGAGTTCCACGGCACGATGGCCGCGACGACGCCCACCGGTTCGCGGCGGGTGTAGGCGAGGACCTCGCGCCCGACGGGGGTGCGCGAGAGCGAGGTGGGGATCGTCTGACCGAGGATCTTCGTGGCCCAGCCGGAGTAGTAGCGGAACTGGTTGATCGCGGCGGGCACCTCCCCGAACCGCGCGGTGCGCAGGTTCTTCCCCTGGTCGAGGACCTCCAGCTCGGCGAGCTGCTCGAGGTCGGCCTCCAGGAGGTCGGCGAGGCGCCACAGCAGCTTGGCGCGCTCGGCCGGGGTCGTCCCGGTCCAGGCCGGTCCCTCCAGCGCGGTGCGGGCCGCGGCCACGGCGGCGTCGACGTCGCCGGCACCGGCCCGCGCGAGCTCGCCCAGGACCGCACCGGTGGCGGGGTCCGTCGTGCTGAACGACCGGCCGTCGGCCGCGGGCCAGAAGGCGCCGTCGATGAGCAGTCCGTGCGGGGATCGGTCGAGGAACTCCCGGGTGCGGGCACCGGGGGCGGGAACGGTCACGGTCGGTCCTTCCGGAAGGGGACGGCGAAGCACAGAGCGCGCACAGTCGCGCCAGGGTGTTCTCGCGGGGAGGCCGCCCACCGTGGGGTTCTCACCCGATCCGAGGAGTACGCGCGATGAACCACACCCCTGGTGGCCCGCAGGACGACCACCGCCGCGACCAGCCCGTCGAGGGCACCGTGGTCCCCAGCGGTACGGGCCCGGTCGGTTTCACCGGCTCCCCCGCCCTGGCCACGACCGGTCCCTCGACCGCGCCGGTCTGGCCGCAGAGCTACTGGGCCGCGACGCCGCTCGCCCCCGGTGGCGCGGCCCCCACCCGTCGCAGGCGCTGGATGCCGTTCGCGCTCACCGGTGCCGGACTGGTCCTCCTCGTCGGCGGCGGGGCGGGCGGCTACGCCATCGGGCACGCGAACGCGGGCGGTGTGGCGACGTCGCAGACGGGCCAGCTCGTCCCCGGCACGACCGGGCAGTTCCCCGGACAGCTCGACGGTTCCACCGGTCGTTTCGGCGCACCGCCGGACCTGAGCGACGGCTCGGGCGGGCAGCTCGACCAGCACGACGGGACCACCGACGGGACCACTGGCGGAACCACCGACGGGACCACTGGCGGGACCGACGACGGCACCACGACCTGAGGGCGACGTCGGGCTGTTCGACACGGTGCTCCTGTCCACGGGTGGGGGTGCCCCCAGTGAACTCCCCGGCACGCGCGGTCGGCCACGTGCGATCGGACGAAACCACCGGGCCGCGAGCCCACCCTCCCGGTGCCTGCGACCACCAGGTTTCCGCGGTGTTTCGTCGACGTTGCGACGAGCCGCGTGCGGGGTTCAGCCGTCCCCGGGGGCGGGACGGCACTGCAGCGCCAGGAACACGTCGACGCGGTCCCGGATCGTGGAGAGGTCGCGGCCGGTGACCTCCTCGATCCGGGCGATGCGGTAGCGCAGGGTGTTGGGGTGCACGTGCAGCGCCCGGGCGGCGTCCTGCCAGGACCCGCCGTGGTCGAGGAAGACCCGCACGGTGCTCACCAGGTCGGCGCCGTGACGGCGGTCGTAGTCCTCGAGCTCGCCCAGGACGCCCACGGCGAACGCCGCCCGGACGGAGGCGGGGAGCATCCGCAGCAGCGACCGGTGGTCGCCGCCGGCCGAGGAGTCCAGCAGCACGACGGTTCCGTCCGCCGGCCCGGGGCGGGCGTCGAACTCCCCGAGGCGCTCGGTGGCGACGGCCAGCGCGCTCGCCAACCCCCCGACCCCGGTCACCGGGTCGCTGCTGGCCACGACGAGGGTCCGCCCGTCGAGCAGGTCGAGGGGTTCGGGCAGCGCCTGCGTCAGGCGCACCCCCAGGCCGGGTGCGGCGGGAGGTTCCGAGAGCACGGCGGTGGCGGTGCCCGCGTGCAGCCCGACGGCGATCCGCACACCGTCGCCCGCACCGACCCGTCCCAGCAGTTCGACGAGGGCCTCGACCGGGAACTCCGCTCCGGTGGTGCGGGCGAGCAGGACCCGCAGGGGTTCCTGCGGGTCGAGCGCGGCCAGCCGGGACAGCGCGGCGACCTCCCCCCGGGGCAGGGACTCGTCGGTGGCGGCGGTGAGGAGCCCGGAGGTCCGCTCCCAGCGCGCCGTGCGGGACCGGTGGGCGAACCGCAGTTCCGGGCGGAGCACCGCGGCGAGCGTGTCGAAGGCCCGGGCCGCCTCCGGGACGAGGTCCGCACCGGGGTGGTGGGCCACCAGCCGGGCCCGCGAGCGCGGCGGCCCGAGCGGCCACGACGTCACTCCGACGGACGGGGCCTTCCCGGCCCAGACGGCGACGACGAGCCCGGCGTCGAGGTCACCCGCGACCACCGGCACCGTGCCGTCGTCGTCGACCACCCAGCAGTCCACCCCGAACCGGTCCCGCACGAGGGCCAGTCCCCCGTCCAGCGCCCCGTCCGCGACGGTCTGCTGGATCCGCGCCGCGAGTTCCGCCGCGGGCGACGTCGCCGCCGGTGGACCGCCGACCCCCTCGACGACGGCCTGGACGACGGAGCCGAAGGAGGCGCCCTCGGGCAGCGTCGCGACGACGAGCCCCTCGCGCCGGGCGACCTCGACGAGTACGGGCGGGACCTCCCCGAGTTCCACCAGCCCCAGGACCAGTGCGGTCGCGCGGGCGCCCACCAGGGCCTGGACGAACCGCTCCACGCCGTCGGGGCGTTCCACCCAGAGACCGTTGGAGAGGACGACGGTCCCCGGACCGAGGAACCGCGACGGATCGGGCAGGTCGGTGATGAACGCGCCGGTGACCGGGAGTTCTCCTGCGGTGCCGCCGCCGACGACGACGCGCAGCCCGAGGGCGCGTACCCCGACCAGCTCCGACAGCTTCACGGGAGGCTCAGACCCAGAAACCCTCGTGCACCGCGGCGGCCTCGTCGGCGAGCGCCGGGCCCGCCACGCGCACGACACGCTGCCCGGCGTTGAGCACGGCGGCGCTGGAGAGGGCCATGGTCGGGTTCTCCTCGTGGTCCCGGGTGAGTTCGCCCAGCCGTGCCTCGCTCAGGGCGTGCACGACCCGGCCGATGCCCGACCAGTAGATCGCCCCGGAGCACATCGCGCAGGCCTCGGCGCTGGTGTAGAGCGTGAACTCCGCCAGCGCGGCGGAGCCGAAGGCCTGGAACGCGGCGCGGGCGAGCTTCAGCTCGGCGTGCGCGGTGCAGTCGCCGTCGGCGGGGACGCTGTTCTCCGACTCCAGGACGACGGCTCCGGACGGGTCGACGAGCACGGCCCCGAAGGGGTGCTGGCCGTTCTCGCGGGCCCGGCGCGACACCGCGATGGCGTCGCGCAGACGCGCGAGGTCGGTCTCGGTGACCGGGGTCTCGGGGGTTCCGGTGCTCACGGCACGACTCCTTCCGGCTCGCCGTTCTCCGCGAGCCAGGCGCTGCGGCGGGCGAAGAGTCCGGGGACGGCGGCGTTCGCCCGGGCGATGACCTCGTGCAGGTCCGCCGTGAGGAGTTCCCCGCCGCGGACGACGACCTTCCCGGCGACCATCGTCAGGTCGACGTCGGACCCCCGGACGGCGTGGACGAGGTTGTGGTGGACGTTGGTGTAGGGACCCGCGGTGAACAGCGGCGTCATCCGCGGGGTGTCGAGGCGCACGGCGATGACGTCGGCCTGCTTGCCCGGTTCAAGCGATCCCGTGGTCTCGTCGAGTCCCATGGCGCGGGCACCGCCGCGGGTCGCCATCTCGAGGACCTGCCAGGAGTCCATGGCCGCCGCGTCGAGCGTGCGCAGCTTCCCGAGCAGGGACGCCACCTTCATCTCCTCGAACAGGTCGAGGTTGTTGTTCTCCTTCTCGCCGTCGCTGCCGATCCCGACGGCCACCCCGGCCTCGAGGAGTTCGGCGACGGGGGCGAAACCGCTCGCGAGCTTCATGTTGCTGACCGGGTTGTGCGAGACGCCACCACCGCGGGCGGCGAGGAGCTCGATCTCGGAGGGGTCGAGCCAGACGGCGTGCGCCAGGACCGTGCGCGGGGTGTCGAAGAACCCCAGCCGGTCGAGGGCGTGCACGGGCCGGGCGCCGTAGCGCTGCTGGAACTGCTCGATCTCGACCTCCGCCTCGGAGCAGTGCGTGTACAGCCCCGTGCCGTACTCGTTGGCCAGGGCGATGGCGCGACGCTGACCGGCCTCGTCGGCGTAGAAGGGGTGTTCGAGACCGACCCACGGCACGATGCGGCCGTCGGCGGCGCCGGCCCACTCGCGCAGCATGCGCTCGTTGTCGTCGAGGGTGTCGAAGTAGTCGTGCTCGGGGTGGGCCCCGACGTAGTTCACGGTCACGAGCCGGTTCCCCAGCTGCGTGGCGGCCCGGGCGGCGCCGTCGAGGTAGCGCCACATGTCGACGACGGTCGTCGTGCCGGAGAGCAGACCCTCGGCGTAGCAGAGCCACGCGGCCGCCTCGGCCTCCTCGGGGCGCAGCACCCGGTGCATCGGATCGATGTGCAGCCGGAGCCACTCCCAGACCGGCAGGTGCTCGGCGGTACCGCGCAGCAGACCGGAGTGGTGGTGGGCGTTGACCAGACCGGGCATGAGGACCCGGCCGGGCAGGTGCTCCACGGTGGCGTCGGGGTGAGCGGCCTGCACGTCCTCGGGCGTCCCGACCGCCACGATCGTCCGGCCGCTGACGGCCACGGCCCCGGGGGCGAGGATGCGGTGCCGCTCGGGACCGGCGCCCGCGAGCGGCACCACGACGTCGGCGGTGTAGGTGGTGGTGAGGGGCACGGGCACAGGGTCCCAGAACCTCCGGCGGGCGGGGACCCCGGGACCGCGCGTCGTAGGCTGGCCCGGTGCGGGGACCGGAGCTCGGGGTGGCGGCGCTGCAGGTCGAGCGGGTCGCCCTGGGGTCGCACCCGGTCGACTACCGCGAAGCCTGGGCGCTGCAGCGGACCCGGCACGCCGAGGTCGTCGCGGGTGATCGACCGGACACCGTCCTCCTGCTGGAGCACGCCCCCGTCTACACCGCCGGCAAGCGGACGAACTCCTGGGAACGCCCCGACGACGGAACCCCCGTCGTCGACGTCGACCGCGGTGGGCGGATCACCTGGCACGGACCGGGACAACTCGTGGGGTACCCGATCGTGCGGCTGCACGGGGCGCTGGACGTCGTGGGGTACGTGCGCCGCCTCGAGGAACTCCTCATCGCGGTCTCCGCGCGGTTCGGTGTCGAGGGCTACCGCGTGGCGGACCGCACCGGCGTCTGGACGGGAGCCGAACCGCTGGCCCCCGGGTGGCGTTCGGAGGGCAAGCTCGCCGCGATCGGGGTGCGGGTCGCGAAGGGGGTGACGATGCACGGTTTCGCCCTGAACTGCGACACCGACCTGCGGGGTTTCAGCCACATCGTCCCGTGCGGTCTGCCCGACGCGGGGGCGGCGTCGCTGAGCGCCCGGTCGGGGCGCCGCGTCGGCGTCGTCGACGCCGCGGACGTCGTCGAGGAACTCCTCCCCGCCGCGCACCTCCCCGGCTGAGGGGACCCCGGCGACGGGCTCGGACCGGGGGTTCGGACCGGGGGCTCAGATCGGGAGCAGCTGGATCGCCGAACCCTTGGCGTAGCGGGCCTGCAGCGCGAGACGCTGCGAGGACGAGCTCGCGGCGTCGCGCAGGACGTCCCACATCTTGCGGTAGCGGGTCGCCCTCCAGCGCAACAGGTTCGCCGGTGGGTTGTCGGGGAAGAACGTGCGGTGGACGGCGGCGTAGTCACCGGTGCCGATCCCGTGACCGGCCGAGGCCTCGTGCAGCCGGACGTGCAGGGACGGGGTCGCCACCTCGACGAACCGGCCACGCAGCAGCAGTTGCCCGAGGAGGACCTGGTCCGAGCACGGGTAGCTGCCGAGCTGGTCGGTCCCCCAGACGGCCTCGCTGCGGATCAGCCCGGACAGGTAGGCCAGCACCGCGATCGAGGAGCGGCCGTTGATCATGTCGAGGAACTGCGCCATCCGGCGACCCGGGTCCTCGTCCCAGCTGAACGAGGCCAGTTCCCGGCCACCGCGGGCGGGACGCCCCTCGGCGTCGATGAGGTCCCAGGTCGGCACGGCGAGCACCACCCCGGGATCCGCCTCGAGGGCGGCGACGCAGTCCGCGAGGTTGGTGCGGTCGACGAGGTCGTCGGCCATCGCCCAGCGGAAGTACTTCCCGCGCGAGAGCTGGAACACCCGGTTGAAGTTCTTCGCGAGACCGATGTTCCTCGGGTTGCGCAGGTAGCGGACGCGGTCGTCGCGGGCGGCGAACCCCTCCGCGATCTCGCGCGTGCGGTCGGTCGAGGCGTTGTCGCAGATGATGAGCTCGAAGTCGGCGTACGACTGGTCCAGCAGCGCCTCGAGGGTCTGCTCGAGGTACGCCTCGCCGTTGTAGACGGGGACACCGACGCTCACGGTCGGCGCGTCCTCGCGCTCGTGGTCCCGCACCGTGGCCTCCTGCCGCACCCGACCCCGGAACCCGGCGTCTCCTGCTGCGAGGGTGCACCGGCGCGGGACGGCACCACAACTCTCACCTGGGGTGACACCGTCACCCCGGGCGGACCGTGCGTCATCCCTCCCGCCGTGTGGGGGAGGGACGACACCGGGGGTCAGAGCTGGGGTGCGACCTCGGCGGCGATCAGCTCGAGGTGGTCGAGGTCGTCCAGGTCCCAGATCTGCAGGTAGATCCGTTCGACCCCGGCCTCGGCGTAGCGACCGATCGCGTCGACGACCTCCGCGGGCGTTCCGGCGAGCCCGTTCTGCCGCAGTTCGTCGGGGTCGCGGCCCTCCGAGCCGATGTGCCGCGCCCGGCGGGCCACCTCCTCCTCGTCCCGGCCGCAGCACACGACGAGGGCGGAGGAGTAGGCCAGCGAGGCGGGGTCGCGCCCCACGAGCGAGCACGCCTCACGCACCCGGCCGAAGGCGGCGGCCGTGTCGGCCGGCGAGGAGAACCCGGAGTTGAACTCGGCCGCGTACTGCGCAGCCAGCGCCGCACCGCGCTTCTTCCCGGCCCCGCCGACGATGATGGGCGGCGGCGACTGGACGGGTTTGGGCAGCGCCGGCGAGCCCGTCAGCCGGTAGTGCTCACCGGCGAAGTCGAACGTCTCCCCCACGGGCGTCGCCCAGGACCCGGTGATGAGGGCGAGCTGCTCGGCGAAGCGGTCGAAGCGTTCCTTCAGCGAGGGGAACGGGATGCCGTAGGCGGTGTGCTCCTCCTCGTACCACCCGGTCCCGAGGCCGAGTTCGACACGGCCGCCGGACATCTCGTCGACCTGGGCCACCTGGATGCCCAGCACCCCGGGGTGGCGGAAGGTCGCAGAGCTGACGAGCGTGCCCAGGCGGATCGAGGTGGTGTCGCGGGCCAGGGCGGCCAGCGTCGTCCACGCGTCGGTCGGGCCGGGCAGGCCGGAGCCGCCCATCGTCAGGTAGTGGTCGGAACGGAAGAACGCCGAGAACCCGGTCTGCTCGGCGGCCACGGCCACCCGTCGCAGGTCCTCGTAGCTGGCGCCTTGCTGGGGTTCGGTGAAGATGCGCAGGTCCACACCCCGATCCTGCCGGGTGGCCCGGAGCCGAGCTCTGGCAGGGTCGGAGCATGGACGTCACGTTGCTGCCGGGCACCACCCGCACCCTCGAGCACCTGCTCGCCCGTGAGCAGAGCGGTTCCCGGTTGCCCTCGGTGGTGGCCGGTCTCGTGCGCGGCGGGAGCCTGGTCTGGAGCGCCGCCGCCGGGAGCACCGGGGTCGAGGCCCCCCTGGACGCACGGGACACCCAGTACCGGGTCGGGTCGATCTCGAAGACGTTCGTCGCGGCGGCGGTGATGCGCGCCGTCGAGGACGGTCTCGTCGGTCTCGAGGACCCGGTGCGCGCGCACCTGCCCGAGCTCACCGACGGCGTGGGGCGGGTGAGCGTCGGCCAGCTGCTCGGCCAGGCCGGCGGCGTGCAGGCCGAGACCGACGGGCCCTGGTGGGAGCGCACGGAGGGCGGCGGCTGGGACTCCCTCCTCCCGATCCTCGGCGCCTCCGCCGTGCGGCACCGCCCGGGCACCCGCTTCCACTACTCCAACGTCGGTTTCGGCGTCCTCGGCGAGCTCGTGGGACGGGTCCGCGACAGCACGTGGCGCGACGTCGTCGCGACCCAGTTCCTCCTCCCCCTCGGCATGTCGCGCACCTCGATGCGCCCGCAGGCCCCCGCCGCCCGCGGTCTGGCCGTGCACCCGTGGGCCGACGTCGTCCTGCCCGAACCCGAGCACGACGCCGGCGCGATGGCCCCCGCCGGGCAGATCTGGTCGACGGTCGCCGACCTCGCGCGCTGGGTGGGCGTCGTCGCCGGCACCTCGCCGGTGCTGCGGCGCGACACCGTCGAGGCGATGTGGGAACCGCAGAGCGTCGACGACGCCCGCGGGGGCCCCTGGTCGGTCGGCTACGGCCTGGGGTTGCAGCTCTGGAACGTCGAGGGCCGCCGTCACGCCGGCCACTCCGGGTCGATGCCGGGGTTCGTGGCGATGCTGCGCGTCGACGTCGAGACCGGCGACGCGGTCATCGCCCTGACGAACTCGACGTCGGGGTTCGGGGACCTGCCGAGCCGGTTGCTGTCGACCCTCGCGACGCAGGAACCGCTCTCCCCCGCACCGTGGGTCCCGCGGGAGGTCCCCGCCGACGTCATCGAGCTCGTCGGGCCCTGGTACTGGGGACCCACACCGCTGCTGGTCCGCGCCACGAGCGACGGCTTCGAGCTCGGGGGCATGACCGGGCGCGGGCGCGCGTCCCGCTTCGTCCCCGCCGGCGAACCCGGGACCTGGCGCGGGCTGGACAACTACTACGCGGGCGAACTGCTGCGCCCGGTCCGCGGGGCCGACGGCACCGTCGGCCACCTGGACCTGGCCAGCTTCCGCCTCACCCGCACCCCCTACGACCCCGGGGCCGACGTCCCCGGCGGGGTCGACCCCCGGGGGTGGGCACCTCGCGGGTGAGCCCGACGTAGGCTGGTGGGCGTGACTCTCGCACCGGAAGGGCGGCGGATGCTGCGCATCGAAGCGCGCAACGCCGAGACGCCGATCGAGCGGAAGCCGTCGTGGATCCGCACGAAGGCCCGCACCGGTCCGGAGTACACCGAGCTGAAGGGCCTGGTGAAGTCCGGCGGACTGCACACGGTGTGCGAGGAGGCGGGCTGCCCCAACATCTACGAGTGCTGGGAGGACCGCGAGGCCACCTTCCTCATCGGGGGCTCCGAGTGCACCCGCCGCTGCGACTTCTGCCAGATCGACACCGGCAAGCCCTCGCCGCTGGACCGCGACGAACCGCGCCGCGTCGCGGAGTCGATCGCGACGATGGGGCTGCGCTACGCGACGATCACCGGGGTCGCCCGTGACGACCTGGCCGACGGGGGTGCGTGGCTCTACGCCGAGACGATCCGCCAGACCCACGCGCACAACGAGGGCACGGGCGTGGAGATCCTCGTCCCGGACTTCAACGGCCGCCCGGACCTGCTGCAGCAGGTGTTCGACGCCCGGCCCGAGGTGTTCGCGCACAACGTCGAGACCGTCCCGCGCATCTTCAAGAGCATCCGCCCGGCGTTCCGCTACGACCGTTCCCTCGACGTGATCACCCAGGGCCGCGACGCCGGGCTGGTGACGAAGTCGAACCTCATCCTCGGCATGGGTGAGACCGACGAGGAGGTCCTCGAGGCGCTGGCCGACCTGCACGGTGCGGGCTGCGACATCATCACCATCACCCAGTACCTGCGACCCACCCCGCGCCACCACCCCGTGGCGCGGTGGGTGAAGCCGGAGAAGTTCGTGGAGTTCTCCGAGGCGGCTGAGCGCCTCGGCTTCTCCGGGGTCATGGCCGGTCCGCTGGTCCGCTCGTCCTACCGGGCGGGGCGCCTGTGGGCGCAGGCGATGAAGAAGCGCGGTGTCGCCCTCCCCGAGCAGCTGGCCCACCTGGACAAGGAGAGCCCCGCCGCACAGGAGGCGTCCAGCCTGCTCGCGCGCTGATCCGGGGCTCCCCGGCCGGGGCCGTATCCTTGCCCGCATGGCACGACGTGAGAAGCCTGCGGGCGCGACCCCGGCACAGAAGCCGAAGAAGCAGCGGTTCGCCCGGACCCGCCAGCTGAAGCAGGTCTACGACATGACCGTCCGGGTCGACCCGGGCGCGAAGTGGGTGCTGCTGGCGGCCCTGCTGGGGCCGATCGTGGTGGGTCTCGTCCTGGGCCTGCTCGTGGACCACCCGATCTACTTCACGATCCTCGGCGTCATGATCGGCGTCCTGCTCGCGATGTTCCTGCTCGGCCGGCGCGCCGAGCGCGCCGCCTACATGAACCTCGACGGGCAGAAGGGCGCCGCCGGGGCGGCCCTGAGCTCCATCCGCCGCGGCTGGACGATCGAGCAGGAACCCGTC
Source organism: Kineococcus sp. AC630 (assembly GCF_979255925.1). Classification (NCBI taxonomy): domain Bacteria; kingdom Bacillati; phylum Actinomycetota; class Actinomycetes; order Kineosporiales; family Kineosporiaceae; genus Kineococcus; species Kineococcus sp. AC630. Next base: position 131,898 of record NZ_CEEDMJ010000006.1, on the reverse strand, counting down.
GCCGCCGAGGCCCGCAGCCAGGACATGGTCTTCCGCGCGACCGGTCGCGCCGGGATCGTCCTCGTCGGGGACGGCCCGCCGACCCGGGTCAGGAAGCTGCTCGAGGCCGAACGTCGCAAGGTCAACCGGATCGCGCCCAACGTCCCGGTGCACCTGTTCACCGTCGGCGACGGTGGCGGTGAGAACGAGGTGCCGCTGCGCAAGCTGGCGTCGCGCGTCCAGCGCCTCAAGCCGCAGCTGACCAAGGACGAGGTGGCCACCGTGCAGAAGCGCCTCAAGGCCCTCGGCGGCATCCGTCCCCCGGTGCCCAAGGGCATCGACCCGATGCGCGCCCGCCCGGACCGTCGGGCCATGCGCGGTCGCTGACCGCCCACCCGCACCGCAACGGGGAAGCCCGCCGTTCGCACGACCGTCGAGGTCGCGCAGAGCGGCGGGCTTCGTCGTGCGCGGGGCGGTCAGCGCCGCACGACGACCACCTGGGCGGCCTTGTCGTGCAGTCCGCGGCGGTCGGGGTCGGTGATGACGGCAGGGATGACGATGCTCAGCAGCAGCGCGCGGGCGAAGCCGGCGACGAAGCCGACGGGACGCCCGTCCAGGCGCCGCACCGCGATCCCGACGACGGCGTGACCGATGGTCATCCCGATCGTGGACACCAGCAGCAGGTGCATGACGAAGAAGACCAGGAGCGGACCGAACTGGGCCCCCAGGGACGTGAGGAAGGCGCGGGCGATGAGGCTCGCGATCACCCAGTCGACGAGCACCCCGAAGAAGCGTCGCCCCCAGCCGGCCACGGAGCCGCGGCCCTCGGCGGGCAGTCCGAGCCGGACCCCGGCGGATTGCGGGGGCGTGTTCTCGATCGATCGCTCGGCCACCCGGTCAGCGTACGTGGGCCCGGCGGGTCTCCCTGTCCTCACCTCCACGACCTCGGTAAGCTACCGGAAACGCGGTCGTAACAAGCACGAAACATCGTGCCCCTACGGTCAGCGCGTCCGCGGCGGCTCGACATCCGGGCCGGATCCGTTTCTGGAGGTTGGATGTTCAGCAACGCCCAAGAGGTCCTCGACTACATCGCGAGTGAGGACGTGAAGTTCGTCGACATCCGGTTCTGCGACCTGCCGGGCGTGATGCAGCACTTCACCATCCCCGCGAAGACGCTCGACCTCGACGCGCTCTCCGAGGGCCAGATGTTCGACGGGTCCTCGATCCGCGGCTTCCAGGCCATCCACGAGTCGGACATGAAGCTCATCGCGGACCCGACGTCGGCCTTCCTGGACCCGTTCCGCAAGGAGAAGACCCTCGTCATCAACCACTCGATCGTGGACCCGTTCACGAACGAGGCGTACAGCCGGGACCCGCGCAACGTCGCGGCCAAGGCCGAGGCGTACCTGAAGACGACCGGCATCGCCGACACCGTCTTCTTCGGCCCCGAGGCCGAGTTCTACATCTTCGACGACGTGCGCTTCGAGACGAACCAGCGCGAGTCGTACTACCACATCGACTCCATCGAGGCCGCGTGGAACACCGGTCGCAAGGAGGAGGGTGGCAACCTCGGGTACAAGACCCGGTACAAGGGTGGCTACTTCCCCGTCGCGCCGATCGACCACTTCTCGGACCTGCGGGACGAGATGGTCGTGGAGCTGGAGAAGGCCGGTCTCAGCGTCGAGCGCGCGCACCACGAGGTGGGCACCGCCGGTCAGGCCGAGATCAACTACCGGTTCGACACCCTGAAGAACGCCGGCGACCAGCTGCTGCTCTTCAAGTACATCATCAAGAACGTGGCGCTGCGCAACGGTCACACCGTGACCTTCATGCCCAAGCCGCTGTTCGGTGACAACGGTTCCGGCATGCACTGCCACCAGTCGCTCTGGAAGGACGGCGAGCCCCTCTTCTACGACGAGAAGGGCTACGGCGGTCTCTCCGACCTCGCGCGCTGGTACATCGGCGGTCTGCTGCACCACGCGCCGTCGCTGCTGGCCTTCACCAACCCGACGGTGAACTCCTACCACCGCCTGGTCCCGGGCTACGAGGCACCGGTGAACCTGGTGTACTCGGCCCGGAACCGCTCGGCCTGCATCCGCATCCCGATCACGGGGAACTCGCCCAAGGCCAAGCGCATCGAGTTCCGCGTGCCGGACCCGTCGGCGAACCCGTACCTGGCGTTCGCGGCGCAGCTGATGGCCGGCCTCGACGGCATCAAGAACCGCATCGAACCGGCCGACCCGGTCGACAAGGACCTCTACGAGCTCCCGCCCGAGGAGCACGCGAACATCAAGACGGTCCCCTACGACCTGGGTTCCGTGCTCGACGCGCTCGAAGCCGACCACGAGTACCTCCTCGAGGGCGGCGTGTTCACGCCCGACCTCATCGAGACGTGGATCGACTACAAGCGCACCAACGAGATCGACCCGATCCGGCTGCGTCCGCACCCGCACGAGTTCGAGCTCTACTACGACATCTGAGGTTCATTGAGCCTCTGACCTGCGTAGACGCCCTGGGCCGTCGTCGCCAGTCCGCAACCAGTCCGCACGAGCGGACAACGCGGACGCGACGGCGGCCCTTGTCGTGTCGTCGGAGTCCGGCCAGAGATGCGCGTAGGTGTCCAGCGTCGTCTTCGCCGAGGCGTGCCTGACCCGGCGCTGCACCACCTTCACATCCAGGCCCTGCGAGATGAGCAGCGATGCGAAGTAGTGCCGCAGGTCATGGAAGCGGAAATCCTCCGGCAGGTCGATCCGGGAGCGCGCGCGACGCACAAGGCGATCCAGGGTCCATGTCGGCAACGGCTCGCCCTGGTCGTTGGTCAGCAGTGTCTCCGCCGGCCACCGCGCGACGTGCGGCGCCAGGAAGTCCTCCACCAGCTCGCGTGGGATCGGGATGGGCCACCTCGAGGACTCCGTCTTCAGCGGCAACCCGCCGGCCTGCACCGTCGGCGTGACGACACCGCGCAAGAAGTCCACGTCCTGGACTCGAAGCCCCACGGCCTCCGCGGTACGCAGACCGACCATCGCCCCGAGCAGTACGGCGACACGCTGCCGCTCTGGGAACTCCTCGAACAACGCCCACACCTGCTCCGTCGTGGCGACGTAGGCCCGCTGCTCCCCCGCCTTCGGCGACGTCCGCCGCGAGCACGGGGACCTCGGCACGATCCCGTCGTGGACGGCGTCTGAGAACACCTGACCAAGGCGACCGTGAAGCGCGTAGACGTAGCTGGCCGCCAAGCCCTCGGCCTGCAGCCGCGCGAGCCAGGAACGGACGTGTGACGGCCTCACGTCAGCCAGGCGCATGGTTCCGAACTCGGCAACGATCCGGGCCAGGTGGACGTCGGCCTGCCTCACCGTCGAGGCCCTCTTGCCTGCGTACCCGTCGCGCCACGTCGCGCACCACTCCCCTACGGTCAGCTTCGCCGTCTTGGGGTCGATGTAGGTGCCGCTCTGGACCGACGTCGTGACGCCGTCGAGCCATGCCTGTGCGTCGACCTTTCGAGGGAAGTGCCTGGCGTGCTCCTTGCCAGTGGCGTCCCGGTAGCGGGCCCGCCAACGGCCGTCAGGGCGCTTCGCGATCGAGGCCAAGGCCCGGCCTCCACTCCTCGATTACCGACTGTGGCGTGATCTTCAGCACCTCTCGTGCTGCAGCGAGGCGCCCCGCGTGCTCATCAGTGCCGTAGCCCTCCAGCGCAGGAAGACCCTCGAGCAGACTCCTGTGCGTGGCGTCGATCAGACTCAGGTCTCGGTGCACCCGATGACGCACCTTCGGTAGAAGCTCCACGTCGAACGTGATGGAGCGGACCAGCTCCTGTTCATCCGGATCAGCCACCAGGCCATCTACGGACGTCTCGAAGATGCGCGCCAAGGCCAAGGCCTCCGTCATCTTGAGCGACCGCTCGCCCTTTTCCAGCCGGCTGACCGTGTTCTGGTGCCACTTGAAGCCGTGCTCGGCCATGCGTCGCGCGACATCCTCCTGGGACCAGTCCCTGCGCTCTCGTGCCCGGGCCACGTTGCGCGCAAGACGCGCCTCGTCATCCTCCACCCCTGCGGTCATCCGGTTCATGGATAGGACCCTACAACACCATGACTTGACGTGACTACCCCATAGCCCCCATGCTCACCGCAGGACGTAGTGGCGTCCTACGACGAAAGGGGATGAAGTGGACCTCGAGTACGTGGACACGAAGTGGGTCGCCGGCCGCACGGGGACCCCCGAGGCCACCTGGCGCTGGTGGGTGCACATCGGCCAGGGACCGCGGCACTACAAGATCGGCCGCCTCGTCCGCTACAAGCCCGGCGAGGTTCTCGCGTGGATCGAGGCACAAGCCGTCCACCCGGCTGCCTGAACAACCCGAAACGGAACCCCCAGTGTCCGTCATCGGACCCGCGGGCCATCGAGAAGCGGAAACGCGAATGACCCCAGAACGACGAGCGGCGCCCCCCGCCACAGGAAGCGCCGCCCCAACCGTTACGAACCCCACCGACGAAGTTCCCCTCCAGAGTAGCTTCCATGCGGACCTCCTCGCATCTGTCAGCGGTCGCCTCGCAGCCATCACGGCCACCGAGCTGGTCGATCCAGATACGGGCGAGAAGCACTACCGGCTGCGTCCCTTCTTCACGCTGAAGGCCGCCGAGAACGCCGTCCGCGCCGCCTGGGATCGCGGTCAGCGCGCCGAAGTCGTCGTCGTCCACCTCACCGCCGTCCGCATCGGGGGCGATCTGTGATGGACCTCGCCCGCATCGCCCCCGATCGCTACGCCTGGTACTTGTGTGGCTGGGAGAACGGCTTCCTCGCCGGCGCCGAACAGGAACGCGCGGACCAGGTCGCCATGTTCACCCCCGAGGCCATCGCCTCCGTGAAACGCGCCGCCGCAACGGATACGCAGACAGCACGAACCCGCATCAACTGCCCCGGCCGCACCCCTGAAGAGATCCGGCGACGTGCCTACGAATCCTGGGGACTCACCCCGCAGGAGGTGGCGGCCTGATGGACGACACCTACTACGACGGGGAAGTTCCCCCGCCCTGGGATGAGCCCTCGCTGCTCGAGGTCCGTGGCCGCGAGAACGGGTGGTTCTCCTCCGCCGCCGAGCTGATGAACCGCGAGTTCCCCGAACCCAAGTACGCCGTCCCAGGACTCATCTGCGAAGGATTCAACCTCTTCGTCGGTGCCCCGAAGATCGGCAAGTCGTGGTTCTGCCTGGGCCTCGGCCTGGCCATCGCCGCCGGCGGGAAGGCGCTCGGAAAGATCGACGTCGAGCAGGGCGCGGTCCTCTACGCCGCGCTCGAGGACACCCCCCGGCGCCTGCAGAGCCGCCTGCGGATCCTCCTCGGCGACAAGCCCGTCCCCTCCGACTTCCACATCGTCACCTGGCTCCCGACGATGCCCGACGGCATCAACGCCATCGACTCCTGGCTCACCGCGACCCCGCACGCTCGCCTCGTCATCGTCGACGTCCTGCGCAAGATCCGACCCCCCGAGGGTGGCCGCAACAGCGACCTCTACGCCCAGGACTACGCGGTCATCTCCCAGCTCAAGGCCCTCGCCGACAAGCACTCCGTGGCCGTCGTCGCCGTCCACCACACCCGCAAGTCCAGCGACGAGAACGACGTCTTCAACGAGGTCAGCGGCTCCACCGGACTGACCGGCGCCGCCGACGCCATCCTCATCGCCAAGCGCGGACGCAACAGTGCCGACGCCGTCCTCTCCGTCACCGGCCGCGACGTCCCCGAGAACGACTACGGACTCGCGTTCGACCCCACCAGCTGCGCCTGGACCCTCCTCGACGAGCCCGTCCAGGTCCTGCAGATGGGAGACCTCCGCCGGCGCATCACCACCTACCTGCAGGACTCCCAGGGTGCGACGCCCAAGCAGATCGCCGACGCCCTCGGCGAGAACGGCAACACGGTGCGGCAGCGCCTGTTCCAAATGGACAAGGCCGGGGAGGTCGACAAGGCCGACGGGCTCTACATCAGCGCCGTAACGCATAACAGCCGTAACGCCGTAACGCCCACCCTGGACGTCGACGCTGGTCAGGACGACGGAGACGTCCTGCCGTTACGGCGTTATGAGCGTTATGACCCCCCTAAGGAGGCGTCGTGACGGCCCAGGAGGCCCTCGATCGCCTCACCCGGGCCGTTGCCGACATCGGCGGGGACGTGCCCTGCCGCGGCGACGACCGCTGGTACTCCGAAGACCACCGCGTCCGCGCCCAGGCCGCCAAGCACTGCACCGCCTGCCCCGTCCTTGAGGCCTGCGGGGTCTACGCCACTACCGCCGGAGAGCGCTTTGGCGTCTGGGGCGGGCGCGATCACACCCACACCACCACGACGAAGGAGAACGTCGCGTGACCGAACCCGTCTCGCCCATCGTCTGCCCCCGTTGCACCGGACCGCACGTTCCCGACGATGAGCTCGGTGTCCGTTTCACCCACCTCGCCGCCTGCATGCTCGGAGCCGCCGAGGACTCCCGCCTGATCGCTGACCTCGACGCCTACAGCTACTACCCCGGGTACGTCTTCACCAGGCAGGCCACCGCCGCCGAGGTCGAGCTCGTGCAGGCCACCGGCCGCCCCGTCCAGGACAGCGCACGCGTCGCCGTCCAGTTCCTCAGCCCCCACGTCCGCGCCCGACGGTTCGAGGTAGCACCCCAGGGGCCTGAGACCACCCCCTCGATCGCGGACTGCCCGGGCAGTCCGGTCAGCTATCCCCCCGAGCCCGAAATCCACACTGACCCGCAGGAGACGAAACCGTGAGCACTCCCCGCAAGCTCTCCCTCACCCTGGCTCGCGCCATCTACCGCGGCGAGGCCACCGTCAACTTCGACTCCCTACACGAGACACCCGACGGTGAACCCCTGGGCGTGACTCGCGAGACGTTCCGCGGCCGGCGCATAAGTTCCCCCGAACTCCTCGGCTGGGATCGCGAACTCCTCGAGGCCGAGACCACCGCCGACGTCATCGCCATCCTGAACCGACCGGAGGACCCCCAGTGAGTACTGAAACCACCACCCCCAGCACCGAGCCCACCCCTGACCCCCAGGAGGTGCCCGAGACGCCTCAGGATGCTCCGGAGAAGCCCGCCGGCGACCGTGAGGCCGCCAAGTACCGCACCCGCCTGCGCGAGGCTGAGGCCCAGCGCGACGCCCTCACCGCACGTCTTCGGGGCCAGCAGGAGAACCTCCTCCGCACGCTCGCCGCGGAACACCTCACCGACCCCGACGACCTCCTCCGCTACGGCACCCAGTTCGACGAGCTCCTCGACGAGGACGGCATCCTCGACGTCGAGAAGGTGAATACCGCGACCACGCAACTCCTGGAGCAGCGCGCGCACCTCCGCCGACCGCAGCCCCCTCGCCCGGACCTCTCCCAGGGAGCTCGCGGCGCCGACGGCACGACGTTCGGCAGTGGCTGGAACTCAGTGCTGCGTCGGAAGTAGCCGCTAGAATGGGCCCCGTCGACTCTCGGCGGGGCCCGTGGCCCACCAGGAACCGACAGCAGCCCAGGAGGGCAACCGAACGCGGCAGGCCGCAACGGAGCACCACACCCCGTTCGCACCCCTCCAGAGGAGCCCAGCCATCATGGCCATGAACACCACCACCGCGACGTCGATCATCCGCCCTGAGCAGATCGGCAACCTCGTCGTCACCCCCGTGACGCAGGCTTCCATCGCCACCCAGGTCTCGACCGTCGTGCAGACCGACTCCCCGACGTTCCGCATCCCCATCGTCACCGCCGACCCCTCCGCCGGCTGGGTCGCTGAAGGCGCTGAGATCCCCCTCTCCGACGCCCAGGTCGCCGAGCTCGACGTCACCCCGTCCAAGCTCGCCGCCCTCACCGTCATCACCAACGAACTCGCCGAGGACTCCACCCCCGAGGCCGCGACCGTCGTCGGGCAGGGCATCGCCCGCGACATCGCCCGCAAGCTCGACGTCGCGTTCTTCGGCAACCTCGCCTCCCCGGCCCCCAAGGGACTCGCCGGACTCGCCGGCATCACCACGGTCTCCGCGATCCCCGCCGCGTTCGTCACCCTCGACCCCTTCCTCGAGGCCATCGCCGCAGCCGAAGCCGCCGGCGTCACCCTCCGCGCGTTCGTCGCCAACCCTGCCGACGTCCTCGCCCTGGCCAAGACCAAGCAGGCCAGCGGCAGCCAGGTCCCCCTCTTCGCCCCCGACCCGACCGAGCCGACCACCCGCCGCATCTCCGGGGTCCCGGTCCTGTCCTCCCCGGCCGTCACCGCGGGCACCATCTGGGGCATTCCCGAGGACCGCGTCACCATCGTCATCCGACGAGACACCACCCTCGACATCGACAAGTCGGCGTTCTTCACCAGCGACCGCACCGCCATCCGCGCCACCATGCGCATCGGCTTCGGCTTCCCCCACCCCGCCGCCGTCATCAAGGTCATCAAGACCGTCTGATGGCCACCAAGCGCGCCGGCCGCCCCTGGCGTCGTCTCCGCGCTCAGGTGCTCGCCAAGTCCCGGGTCTGCTGGTTGTGCGGCGGACCCGGGGCTGACAGCGTTGACCACATCGTCCCTGTCTCCCTCGGCGGGCCAGAGCTCGACATCACCAACTGCGCACCGAGTCATCTCCGGTGCAACCTTCGCCGCGGGAACCGTCCCCCGAGCTACGGCCTGAGCCGCCCGAGCTACGACCTCGGTGGTTCCCGCAACTGGTGACCTGCCCCCACCGGGGGGACTCCTAGGGGTGGGGCTGGACTGCCCGGGGCAGTCCGGCCTTTTCTCTCCCCACGGATTTCCACCGACTTGAGCGGCACACCGAAGAGGTCCCTCCACAACGCATGGAGGGACCTCGGGGGGGTGGGATTAGCTCAGGAGGGCGTCAGCGTTGATCCCCACTCCAGCCTTTCTGAGCTCCTTGGCCAGGGGCGCCTTCCATCCTCCGTTTGCGTCGAGGGTGGTGTACAGGAATCCGGCGATGTCGGATGGCAACTCCACCCCTTCCTCGTACAGGAGCGCCACCTTGTCGCGGCCGAGCCGGCCGATGAAGAACCCCAGCTCGAGGATGACGTTCTGGCGCGCTCGAGGTTGGTCCTCGGTCTTGTCCTTCACCCGTCCAACGTCGTCCCCGGTCCCAAGGACGACCGCGAAGGCGGCTTCTCGAGCGGCATCTTCGAACTTCTCGATGATGGTTCTCCCGCCGTTCTCCACCTCCATGAGGATCGTTGGGTTCATGCCCGTGAGCTCGCGCAGGAAGCGAGCAACTTCGTGCTTCTTCGCGTCGTCGCGGCCATGGACGATGAACACGGTGCCGGACGTCGAAGGATGGGCCCCGTCACCCGGCTCGGGGAGTCCTCCGGAGATGTCGATCTCGATGAAGCAGGCCGTCAGGATCGCGGTTGCCCTCGCGATGCCGTCTCGTCGAGCTTCGTCGTAGACGCTGTCGGCCATGCCACCCCACAGGACGGTCGGGCTGTACTGCACGCCCTTCAATGCCTCGTACTGCGGGTTGGCGTCGCCGACGGTGTTTCGCAGGATGACCTCGTTCTCCTGGCGCCAGAGATCGAGGTCGTGAACGACGCCGTCGCGAGCCTTGTCGAGCTGTCCCTGGATCAGTTCCTTCTTGCGTTCGCGGTCCACCTTGCTCAGCTCCGATCTGTGCCGTCGACGGTCTTCTCGAGGAACTCCACGAGGACGGGGGGCGGGTTGAAGCCTTCGGGGCCTTGCTGGGTGCCCGGCCACCAGGCCGCGGCGACGGTGACGCCGTGCTGGGCCATCGTCATGCCGATGTCGGGCGGGAGGACGACGTTGCCGTCGACGAGGGTGCGGACCTGCCGCCGTGTGGACTCGTCGAGATCAGCCCACCACTGCTCTACAGCTTCGCGTTGAGTCATACGACCACCGTAGCCAAGCACTTACGCATAGTGTTGGCACATGACTCAACGCGCTGCCCGCGACATGGACGGGACCCTCATCAACCGTCGAGTGACTCTCTCGTTGACGACTGAAAGCAGGGGTGAGGAGCTCGTCACGGGGACGGTCTTGTCAGTCACGCACAGGCGGGAACCCGGAGGGGAATACGTCGTAGAAGTGGATTTCGAAATCATGGGTGGGACCGCGCACGTCACAGTGCCGAACACCACTCCGGCTTCCTGGACCTAACGAGAGAGCCCGACGGGGCGACGCTCATGACCGGAACCGCAGCAGCATCCACCCCGCGGCCGTGACCCCTACGCCCGGACCGCGCGCCAGTTCGCCGCCATGAACCGCCGTCACTGAGATCCGGATCGGGGAGCGGTCCTAGTGCGGGCCTCGATGAACCGGCGGAGGTGGTCGGAACGCACGCGACTCTTGCTCTTGCCCTTGCCGATGTCAACGACGGGCAGGTCGCCGCAAGCGATGCGGTTGTACACGGTGTCGCGGTGTACTCCGAGGCGCCGGGCGGTCTCCGGGATGGTCAGCAGGTACAGGTCCTCTTCCATGGGCCGACCCTGGCGTCCAGTTCGTATCGGGGCGACTTGTAGCCGCTGCCCTGCAGGCAAAAACGTCTCCGGTCGACAGGAATCGACCGGAGACGACCTGTAGACGGGGGTACCCACTGAGCGGGTACCCCCGTCGCTCAGTGCCAGTACCAGGCGACCCAGCCGTTGGCGACATTGACAGTCACGAGGAAGGCCACCGGCAACCACGCCGTCCCGCCGGACATGAGCAGCGCCGAGACTCCCATGACGACGCCCACGAGCGAGCAGAGGAGCGCCAGGACCTCCCAGCCGCCGAGGTGGGGTCCGGAGTGAGTGCGGACCCTCGCGCGGCCAAGGGTCTCCACTGAACGGAGCCCCTTGTCCTCGTCGTCGAGGCTGGTGACGGTGGCGGGCCGCTCGACTGACCGGATCCGGTCAGTCCCCGCGAGATCGTCGGACACGGTGCTCTGTCCGGCGCCGACGATCGGGGCGATGGCCCGCGTGCTCATCGGGCACCGCCCTGGGTGGTGCGGTCCACGATGCGCGCGGCGTCCAGCAGGGCGTCGGTGATGTCGCGCTGGGCGATGGCCCGCGTCATCGCGCTGGCCAACGAGCGCGCCTCGGGGGCGGTCAGCTCGGCCTCGACACCGTTGAAGTTGGCGTAGACGTAGGGGTTCATCCGCTCGGTCGGGGCCCAGTCGACCTGGACCATCCGGTAGTCGTGGTCGTCGTTCTCCTCGGTCTGGTTCAAGAGGATGAGGCTGTGGGCGGGGCCCTCGCCAGCCGCGAGGACGTCCGTGGAGTGGTCGTTGGTGCACCAGGTCGGGCAGTCGGCTTGGTTGGCGGCACCCGTCGGCACTACCGACGGGATGACCACGCCGAGGCCGCGCAGGTCGGCGATGGCGTCCTTGTAGCCGCGGCGCCAGGCGTCAATGTTGTCCGTCTGGGTGACGGACAGTTCAGGTGTGATGGTCGTGGGACGATCCATGACAGGTCTCCTCGTGGTGAAGCACGGGTGGGATCTAGGCCTCCGAGCGGCGTTGGCGCGCTGCTTGGGGGCCGTCTTGCTACCTGGTGAGGTACGCCTCGATCTCCTCGATCGTGACGCCGTCCTCACCGCCGAGGACGACCTCGTCGCCTCGCGTCAGCCAGCACCGGCCGAAGTCGAGGGCACGTGGGTCGCGCCGGCGGTTCTTGACGATCGTGAGCCCCTGGCGTCCAGCTGCTCGGCGTAGCCGGTTGTCCCGGACCTTGGGGTTCTCGCTCACAACAAGATGATGCTCCGCGTGATGCTCCGCGTCAACCTCTGCGACGGCTCAGTCCGCAGGGAGTCCGCAGGCTGCCCACAAACCACCCCATCTGAACAACACACCCAACGTCATCAATGCAGGTCAGACGAGGACATCGAGAGTCGCTGCAGGCCAGGGAGGTCCGCGTGGAGTTCGAGCTCTACTACGACATCTGATCCTCGGACCACGATCTCGCAGTGAGTTCCCGGAGCCCCCGTCCCGACGCCGACCGCGTCGGGACGGGGGCTCCGTCCGTTCCGCTCCACCCCGGCCGTCCCCGGCGACCACCCCGGCCCGGGGGCTGACCCTGGACCCTGGCCGGGGGTATCTTGTGATCTCCCGGGGACAGGACGTCGCCGTGCCAGTCGCCCAGAACACCCAAGGACGGGGATCCTCCGACGTGCCGACGACGACGATCTGCCCGGCCTGCCGCGCAGGCATGCGCGAGGCCGACACCTTCTGCTGGACGTGCGGATCCCCGCGCGGCGGGGCCGTCGGGGCGGCCGCGCCGGACCGGCTCGAGGTCGTCCACCGACCGGACCCGACGCGCCGGGCGGCCCGGTCCCACGGTCGGGGTCCTTCCCGACGCCAGGCCGGGCGGGTCATCGCGGTGTTCTCCGTCGCCCTCGTCGCGGCCGTGGGGATCGCCGCGTGGTGGCTGCTGAAACCCGACGAGGACACCACGACGACGGTGCAGGCGGCGCCGACGCGCTCCACCCCCGCGGCCACCCCCTCCGCCGACCCGGAGCCGGTGAGCGCTCCCCCCGCGACGGCCGAGGCCACCCCCACCGTCCAGTACCCCACCGGTGTGCTCGTGCCGTCGAAGGTCACCGCACCGAGCACGTCACCGGACTCCGCCGACTCCGCCGGACGCACGACCACCTACCGGGCCGCGAACGTCCTGGACGGCGACCCGAGCACGGCGTGGCGCACCGAGGGCAACGCCTCGGGTTCGACGCTGCAGTTCTCCTTCGACTCCCCCGTGCGCATCACCGAGGTCGGGCTGGTGAACGGCTTCGCGAAGGTCGACCCCCACGACGGTACCGACCGCTACACGCAGGGCCGGCGCGTCCTCGCGGTGACCTGGACGTTCACCACCCCGACCGGACCCGTGACGGTGCAGCAACAGTTGCGCGACGGCGACCGTGCCCTGCAACGCGTGCCGGTCCCCGCGGTGGAGGCGAGTTCCGTGGCCCTCACCGTCGACTCCGTGACCCGGCCGGGCGCGGGTGGGCGCTTCGACCGCACGGCCATCAGCGACGTGCAGTTCGTCAACGCCTGATCTCCCAGAAACTCCACGGCGTGTGGTGTTGTGGGTACTGTCAGTACTCACAACGCTGCGACGTGGAGGTGGGACACCGTGCGACGACGCACCGGCCAGGGTTCTCGGACCCGGAGCCTGCGGACCGCGGGTTTCGTCCTCGCCCTCGGGGCGCTGTCCCTCTCGGCGGCTCCGGCCCACGCAGCCGCCCACCTGACCTGCGGGGCCGGACTCACCGTCGACACCACGCTGACCGAGGACCTGGTCTGTCCCGACGCGGGGAACGGACTCGTCGTCCGAGGGAACGGCGTCGTCCTCGACCTGGCGGGGCACCGCATCGTCGGCGGCGGCTGGTCCGGGGTCCTCGTCCAGGGACGTGACGTCGTCGTACGTGGCGGGACCGTCACCGCCTTCGGCGAGGGGATCTCCGTGCTGGGCGGCGCCTCGGCGACCGTCGAGCGGGTCACGTTGCTGCGCAACATCACCGGGATCGACAGCGACGGCGAGGCGGTCCTGCGCGACTCGCAGGTGCGAGCCAACTCCCGGGGCGTCCTCGCCGAAGGCGACGGCGTCGTCTCGGTCGAGGGCTCCGACCTGGCCCGCAACCCGACCGCGGTCTCCGCCTACGACGGTGGCGAGGTGCGCATCACGGACTCCACGGTCCGCAGCAACCAGTGGGCGCTGGACTGCGACGCCGGGACGCTGCACGTACGGCGCTCGGTCGTCCTCGACAGCGGGACCGCGGTGCGCGTGAGCGGGTGCACCGGTTCGTCGGTGGCGGGGAGCCTCTTCGTCCACAACGACGTGCAGGTCGTGGATCCCGCCCTGGCGACCCGCCAGATCGCCTTCTCCTGCACGCGCTTCCTCGACGGGCGCTCGGCTCCCGCCTCCGTGCCCTGCCCCTGAGGTCGCGACCGTTCCCCGCCCCGTGACCACTCGTGAGGACCCGAGAGAGGACCACCCCGTGCGACTGCTCGCCACCACCCTGCTCGTCCCCGCCCTGCTGTTCGCCGGGGCCGGGACCGCCGCCGCGGCGAACGACCCGGTGGCCTGCGGGGACGCCCTCACCACGGACACCCGGCTCACCGAGTCCCTCTACTGCGAGGACGGTCCGGGACTGCGCATCGACACCCCGGGGGTCACCCTCGACCTCGGCGGACACTCCATCGTCGGCAGCGCGGGGATCGGCGTCTCCGTGACCGCCGACGGGGTCACCGTCTCCGACGGCGAGGTCGTCGGGTTCCCCGTCGGCGTCTACACCGGCACGCCGGAGAACGAGTACGAGTACGCCGGCGGTTTCGACCTGCCGGACCTGCCCCCCACCGATGACCAGGGTCCCCAGGCCACGGTGGTGCTGGACCGCCTGGAGATCAACCGGAACGGCGACCTCGGTCTCGAGGTCGCCGGTGCCGCCACGACACTGACCGGATCCGCCCTCGTGGGCAACGACATCGGCGCTCGGGCCGAGTACGGCGGAGAACTCCGGGTGGCCGTCAGCGAGGTCACCGGCAACAGCCTCGGCCTGCAGGCCCTCGAAGGTGGCCCCGTCCGGGTGGAGAAGTCGTTGTTGCGCCGCAACGGCACCGCGGCGGGTTGCTCGGAGAGCGCCGTCTTCGTCGCCGACTCCGTGGTCGCCGACAACAGCACCGGGATCGACTACTTCGTCTGCGGTGGTTCCTCGGTCGTCCGGTCGTTCTTCAGCCACAACGACCAGCACATCGCCAGTGAGGGGTTCCCCGACCAGCTCCCCACCGTCGGCTGCACGGTGTTCGTGCTGGGCGGCCCCGCCCCGGACTTCCCGAAGGCCCCCTGCTTCTGAGCGCTACAACTGCACGCCGCGGGTGAGGGCACCGTCCACCACGAGGTTCGTCCCGGTGACGAAGCTGGCCGCGGGGCTGGACAGGAACACCACCGGCCGGGCGATCTCCTCGGGGGTCGCCATCCGGCCGGTGGGGTTCAGGGCCAGGGCCTCGGCGAAGAACTGCGGGTCGTTGCGTTCGGTCAGCTGCCACACCCCACCCTCGAAGTAGGTGTTGCCCGGCGAGACGGTGTTCGCCCGCACCCCCTCCGCGGCGAACTGGTGGGCGAGACCCTGGGTGTAGGCGACGAGCGCGGCCTTGACCGTCCCGTAGGGGCCGGCGAAGGCGTCGACCTCACGGCCGGAGACGCTGCCGATCGTCACGATGGACCCCCCGCCACCGCGGCGCAGGTGGGGCAGGGAGGCGTCCACCAGCGCGACGGTGCCCATGAGGTCGACGTCGAGCGACAACCGCCAGGACTCCTGGTCGTTGGCCGCGGCGATGGCGCTGACGTTCGCGACGACGGCGTCGATCCCGCCGAGTTCGGCGACGACGTCGTCCACCCAGGCGAACACCTCGTCCCGGTGGGCGACGTCCACGACGGCACCGCGCAGGGTCCCCGGTCCGCCCGCGGCCGCGACGGCCGCCTCGACGTCGTCGGCCGTCCGCGCGCACATCGCGACGTCGGCCCCCTCGGCCAGGAACTCCGCGACGATGGCCGCACCGATCCCCTTCGTCCCGCCGGTCACCAGGACGCGGGCACCGTCCAGCTGCAGGTCCACCAGTTCTCCTCTCAGCCGCGCGCGAGAGCGCGCAACCGGTCGTGGGCGCCGTCGTAGGCGGGCTTCGGCGTGGGCAGCAGGCGTTTCGGGAGCTTCGTCGGCACGCTGTAGTTCACGTCGACGGCGTTGGCCAGCGGGACCTCGCTGATCTGGGAGAGCAACTGGTAGGCGTCGAGGGTCTCCAGTCCGTAGAGCTCCTCGAGCCAGCCGACCGCCTCGACCTGGCCGATGCGCCAGGCATCCTCGAGCGGGCGGGAGGAACCCACGACCGTCCAGTGGGTGTCGGACTCCATCCGCGGCCAGGCCGGGGCGGGGAACCCGGCGGAACCCTTGACGAGGTCGACCAGGACGAGCGAGTTCATCGCGCCCTCCACGGCCGTTCCGCAGGACTCGCCCTCGCCCTGGCGGTAGTGCCCGTCGCCCAGGGAGAACAGCGCCCCGGGGACGTTGACCCGCAGGTAGACCGTCGTGCCGGCCTTCGCCTCGGGGGTGTCCATGTTGCCGCCGAAGGAGTCCGGGACCAGCGACGAACGGACCTCCCCGGCCGCCGGGGCCACCCCGATGGTGCCGAGCATGGGTTCGAGCGGCAGCGCGACGCGGAAGTCCCCCGCGGAGGCCTCGAACGCGACGGTGCCGGCCGCGGAGTCGAGCTGGTAGATCCAGGTCCGCTCGGGCAGCGCGGGCTGCAGGGTGGCCGTGCGGTCGGTGCCGGTGAGCCCCCCGAAGAACGGGATGAGCGCCGAGGCGCCCCAGGTCCGGGCCGGCGTCAGTTCGGCCAGGTGCAGGACCAGGGTGTCGCCCGGTTCGGCGCCCTCGACGAAGAACGGCCCGGTCTGCGGGTTGACGAACGGCATCTGCAGCGAGGCGCCGGGCAGGTCCGCGACGGAACGCAGCCTCCCGCAGAAGGCGTCGTCGCTCCACAACCGCAGAGCCGTCCCGGGACGCACGGTCATCACCGGCGCGACCCCGCCGAACGTCCAGGCGTACTGCTCGGGGGTCGGGGTGAACTCCACGATCTCGACGTCGGGGTGCACGGTCCTCCACTCGGAAACGGTTGCGGTCGATGATCTTCTACCGCACTTGCCGTCCCGACGGAAGACCTCGACTCACGACTCGGGAGGCCGGGTGCCCTCGGACCGGGCCCGCGAGCGCCGCACGGCCTCGTCGAACTCGGCGTCGACCCGGGCGAGTTCCCGCACGAGTTCCTGATCGAGGCTCGCGTCGTGGTCGGCGGTGGAGGCCCGGCGGGGACGTTCGTCCTCGGGGAACCCGGTGCGGTGGGAGGACCAGACCCCCTCGCGCTGCGGGTGGCGGCCGGGGCGGCCGGCGACCAGCCAGGCGATCCCGCCGAGGAGGGGGAGGATCACAGGGCACGGTGCGGATCCCGGAACGTCCCGGGGTGTCGGCTGCGGGGACCCGGAGGCGGGCGGTGGGACCCTGTCGGCGCCGGAGCGCCCGCGGCGGGCGTTCACGCGGATCACCACCCGGACGGGCGTCGCCCCGGGGGCGGATTAGGTTGGGTCCGCACGGACGCGCGGAGGTGTCGTCCGGGACGACGAGAGGTGGGAACACGGTGAGCCAGACGGTGGACACGCACGGTCAACCCTTGAAGCTGGGGTACAAGGCGTCCGCGGAGCAGTTCGCGCCCGGCGAGCTCGCCGACTTCGCCGTCCAGGCCGAGGAGCAGGGTCTGGACTCGGTGTGGATCTCCGACCACTTCCAGCCGTGGCGACACGTCGACGGCCACGCCCCCGCCGCCCTCGTCTGGCTGCCGTGGGTCGCGGCGAAGACGTCCCGCGTCCAGCTCGGCACCAGCGTCCTGACCCCGACGCTGCGCTACAACCCGGCCGTCATCGCCCAGGCCTTCGCGACGCTGGGCTGCCTCGCCCCGGGCCGCGCGATCCTCGGCATCGGCACGGGTGAGGCCCTCAACGAGACCGCCGTGGGCGCGGACTTCCCCGAGATCAAGGAACGCTTCGCCCGGATGCGCGAAGCCGTTCGTCTCATCAAGAAGCTCTGGAGCGAGGAACGCGTCACCTTCGAGGGCGACTACTACACCCTGCGCGACGCGACGGTCTACGACCGTCCCGAGCAGCCCGTCCCGATCTACATCGCCGGCGGCGGCCCCGGCGTCACGAAGTACGCCGGCCGCGCCGGTGACGGCTACATCTGCACCTCCGGCAAGGGCATGGACCTCTACTCCGAGACCCTCCTGCCCGCGCTGAAGGAGGGTCTGGAGGCCTCGGGTCGCACCGAGCAGCAGATCGACCGGACCATCGAGATCAAGCTGTCCTTCGACGAGGACCCCGCCCGGGCGCTGGAGAACACCCGGTTCTGGGCTCCGTTGTCCTTGACGCAGGAGCAGAAGGCCTCCGTCCACGACCCCGTCGAGATGGCCCGTCTCGCCGACGAACTGCCCATCGAGCAGGTCGCCAAGCGCTGGATCGTCTCCTCCGACCCCGCCGAGGTCGCCGCCGCCGTGCAGGGTTACGTCGACGCGGGGTTCACCCACCTCGTCTTCCACGCCCCCGGCCAGGACCAGTCGCGGTTCCTGACCCAGTTCAGCGCCGACGTCGTGCCCCTCCTGCGTCCCTGAGTCAGGACTCCTCGCGGCCGTAGAAGACGCGTTCGACGACGGCGCGGCAGCGACGGGTCGTCCGCAGGTACAGCTCCTCGAACTCCCGGGAACTGCCGGGTTCGAACCCGAACATGCGGGCGACGCCGTCGAGGTCGCGGGCCTGGGTGGGCAGGGAGTCCCCGGACTTCCCCCGCCACAGGGCGACGGCGTTGCGCGCACGGGACGCGAGGTCCCACGCGGTGAGCAGCACGTCGGCGTCGTCCGCGGCGAGGAGGCCGGCCTGGACGGCGGCCCGCAACGCCCGGGGCGTCGACGTCGTCCGCAGCCCCTCGTGCTCGGCGGCGTGCTGCAGCTGCAGCAGTTGCGCGGTCCACTCGACGTCGGAGATCCCCCCGCGGCCCAGTTTCAGGTGCCGCGACGGGTCGGCTCCACGGGGCAGGCGTTCCGCCTCGACGCGGGCCTTGATGCGCCGGACCTCGCGCACGTCGGCCTCGGCCAGGCCCCCTGCGGGCCAGCGCAACGGGTCGATGAGCTCGAGGAACGCCTCGCCGAGGTCGGCGTCCCCGGCGACGGGACGAGCGCGCAGCAGCGCCTGCGCCTCCCACGACAGGGACCAGCGTTCGTAGTAGGCGCGGTAGCTCGACAACGACCGCACGAGCGGGCCGTTGCGGCCTTCCGGGCGCAGGTCCGCGTCGACCTCGAGGGCGGGTTCCGGGCCCGGCGCCCCGAGCGACCTGCGCAGTTCCCCCACGACCTCGGTGGCGGCCTGCTGGGCCTTCGTCTCGTCCGCACCGGGCAGGGGGTCGTGCACGAACAGCACGTCCGCGTCGCTGCCGTAGCCGGTCTCCCCCGCGCCGAGACGGCCCATCCCGACCACGACGACCTTCGTCGGCAGTTGCTCACCGCGCCGGCGTTCCACCGCCCGCACGCTCAACCCGAGCGCCACCTCGAGGACGGCCTGGTCGGCGTCGCTCAGCGCCTGCCCGACGCCCGCGAGGTCGCGGACCCCGACGAGGTCGGCCACGACGGTGCGGAACTGCTCCCGGCGACGGACCCCGCGGGCGGCGAGGACGGCGGCGCCGACGTCCTCGCGGCGACGGGCGGCGGCCTCCGCGTCGGCGATGACCTCGGAGACGTCCTCGGCCGCGAGCCGGTCCTCCCCCGCGAACACCGCGACCGCCTCCGGGGAGCGCAGCAGCAGTTCCACCGGCAACCGGGCCGCGGAGAGCACGTACGCCAGACGTTCCGCGGCGGCGCCCGCGTCGCGCAGCATGGTCAGGTACCACTGGGTACCGGCGAGCGCCTCGGACACCTGGCGGAAGGCGAGCAACCCGGCGTCGGGGTCCGCGCCGTCGGCGAACCAGCCGAGCATGACGGGCAGCAGGGTGCGCTGGATGCTCGCGCGCCGGCTCACCCCGGAGGTCAGCGCCTCGAGGTGGCGCAGCGCCACGGCCGGGTCGCGGTAGCCGAGGGCGGCGAGGCGTTCGCGGGCGGCCTGCGGGCTGAGCTGCGCGTCGATGCGGGCGTCGGCGGCGGGCAGTTTCGCGACGGCCGTCAGCAACGGCCGGTAGAACAGCTTCTCGTGCAGGCGGCGGACGTCGCGCCGGGTTCCGCGCCACACCTCGTCGAGCGCCTTCACCGGGTCGGGTCGCAGGCCCAGGGAGCGTCCCAGCCGTCGGAGGTCCGCCTCCCCCGTGGGCATGACGTGGGTGCGCCGCAACCGGTGCACCTGGATGCGGTGCTCCAACGACCGCAGCAGCCGGTAGTCGCGGTCGAGCTCACCGGCGTCGTGGCGTCCGACGTAGCCGTAGGCGGCGAGGGAGTCGAGGGCCTCGAGGGTGTTCGCGCTGCGGCGCAGGCGTTCGTCGCTGCGACCGTGGACCATCTGCAGCAGCTGGATGCTGAACTCGACGTCGCGCAGACCACCGGCGCCGAGCTTCAGCTGCCGGTCGGCCTCCTTGGAGGGGATGAGCGCCTCGACGCGGCGCCGCATCGACTGCACGTCGGCGACGAAACCCTCGCGTTCGCTGGCGCTCCAGACCATCGGCGCGATGGCGGAGATGTAGGCCCACCCCAGCTCGAGGTCCCCGGCGACGGGCCGGGCCTTGAGCAGGGCCTGGAACTCCCACGTCTTGGCCCACCGGCGGTAGTACTCGACGTGGCTGTCCAGGGTGCGGACCAGCGACCCGGACTTCCCCTCCGGGCGCAACGCCGCGTCGACCTCCCACAACGATCCCTCACCGGTGGGTTCGGAGCAGATGCGTTGCAGCGCGACGGCGAGCTTGGCGCCGACGGCGAGCGCGTCGTCCTCGGCGGCCCCGGGCGCGGGCTCGGCCACGTAGACGACGTCGACGTCGGAGAGGTAGTTCAGTTCCCGCCCGCCGGTCTTGCCCATCCCCAGGACAGCCAGGCGGCAGGCGCGCCAGGACCCGGGTTCCTCGCCCGGGTCGTGGTCGGGCAGTTCCGCACGGGCGATCGCGAGCGCCGCCTCGAGGGCCGCGGCGGCGAGGTCGGCGAGTTCGGCGGAGGTGACGGGCAGGACGGTGAGCGGGTCGGCGGAGGCGAGGTCGCGTCCGGCGAGGCCGAGGAGGCGGCGGCGGTAGGCGACCCGCAGCGCGTCGGTGGGGGTCCGTCCGGAACGGCCCGTCGTGGCGACCGGGACCGGGTCGTCGGCGTTCGCACCGATGGCGGCGAGCAGTTCGGCGCGCAGTTCCCCGGCGTCGGGCGGGGTCGCGGCGGCGAGGACCGTCCAGTGCCGGGGGTGGCGCACCAGGTGGTCGCCCAGCGCCATCGAGCCGCCGAGGACGGCGAGGAGACGGGCGCGGGTCCCGACGACCTCGGGCACGTGGTCGCCGCGCAGGAGGTCGAGCGCGGCGGCGATCCCCTCGACCTCGTGGGAGGCGGAGCTGCGGTCGAACCCGGCGGTGAGGGACTCGGCCCACCGGACCAGGCCGAGCAGGGCCTGGTCCGGGTCGGCCGTGCGGGCCAGCGACCGGACGAGCTCACCGGTGGAGTCGGTGAACTCGCCGTCGGCGGCCACGTCATCCACGTCGCGGACGACGCCCCGCAGCGCCGGGTCGCGCAGCAGCCGTGCGGCCCGGTCCGGGTCGGCGAACCCGGCCCGGACCAGTTGCGCGGTGGCGGAGGAGCGGCGTCCGCGCGTGCCGCCCGGTGTGGTGCTCACAGCAGGGGCAGGTACCGCTTGAGCTCGAAGGGGGTCACCTGCGAGCGGTAGTCGGCCCACTCCTGGCGCTTGTTGCGCAGGAAGTAGTCGAACACCCCTTCGCCGAGGGCCTCGGCGACGAGTTCGGACTTCTCCATGACGGCGATGGCGTGCTCGAGGCTCTGCGGGAGCGGTTCGATGCCCATCGAGCGGCGTTCGGCGTCGGTGAGGGACCAGACGTCGTCCTCGGCGCCGTCGGGCAGGTCGTAGCCCTCCTCGATGCCCTTGAGCCCGGCGGTGAGCAGCAGCGCGAAGGCGAGGTAGGGGTTGGCCGCGGAGTCCAGCGCGCGGTACTCGATGCGCACCGACTGGCCCTTGGAGGGTTTGTACATCGGCACCCGGACGAGCGCGGAGCGGTTGTTGTGGCCCCAGCAGACGTAGCTGGGGGCCTCGCCCCCGGACCAGAGCCGCTTGTAGGAGTTGACGAACTGGTTCGTCACGGCGGTGATCTCGGCCGCGTGGCGGAGGATGCCGGCGATGAACTGCCGCCCGGTGCGGGAGAGCTGGTACTCCGCACCGGCCTCGTAGAAGGCGTTGGCGTCGCCGTCGAAGAGGGACAGGTGGGTGTGCATGCCCGAACCCGGTTCCCCGGCGAGGGGTTTGGGCATGAAGCTGGCGTACACGCCCTGGTCGCCCGCGACCTCCTTGAGGACGGTGCGGAAGGTCATGATGTTGTCGGCCGTGGTGAGGGCGTCGGCGTAGCGCAGGTCGATCTCGTTCTGCCCCGGCCCGCCCTCGTGGTGGCTGAACTCGACGGAGATGCCCATGCTCTCCAACGTCGAGATCGCCGTGCGGCGGAAGTCGGTGGTGGTGCTGCCCGGGTGGTTGTCGAAGTAGCCGACGTAGTCGACGGGTTCGGGCACCGCCCCGCGTTCCAGGGGGGTCTTGAAGAGGTAGAACTCGATCTCGGGGTGGGTGTAGAAGGTGTAGCCCTGCTGCGCCGCGCGGTCGAGGGCGCGCTTGAGCACGAACCGCGGGTCCGAGCGCGCCGGCTGCCCGTCCGGGGTGAGGATGTCGCAGAAGATGCGGGCCGTGCCCTGGTGCTCGTCGCTGGCGCGCCAGGGCAGCACCTGGAACGTCGACGGCTCGGGCTTGAGCAGCATGTCGGACTCCGACACCCGCGAGAGTCCCTCGATCGCGGAACCGTCGAACCCGATCCCCTCGCCGAAGGCTCCTTCGAGCTCGGCGGGTGCGATCGCCACCGACTTCAACGTCCCGATGACGTCGGTGAACCAGAGCCGGACGAAGCGGATGTCCCGCTCCTCCAGCGTCCGCAGCACGAACTCCTGCTGGCGGTCCATGGCACCCTTTCCGTCGCTTCCCTCGCCGGGCCGTCGGCGGTCGTCGCCGGCCCCGGCCTCATCATCGCGCACCCCCACCCCCGGGGGGACGCACACCCCGCCGCGCCCGCCTGTCGCACCCATCGGGGTCACCACGGGTCGCACCCACCGGTGTCACCACGCGCGGACGCGTGGAGTGAGGTGTGGGTGTGCCGAAGTGGTCGCCAGAACGCCTGGTTCGGGACACCCACGCCTCACTCCACGACCCGGTCCCCTCAGACGGTCAGCCGCGGACGCGCCACCACGGCAGGGCGCGTCGCCCGGCGCAGGGCGAGGTAGGCGCGCTCGACCGCCCGGAGGACCCGGCGACCGTCCGTCCGCAGGGTGCGCGGCGAGAACGCCATCACCGGTACGCCCGCCGTTCCCAGTGCGGTGTCGGTGCGCAGCGTCCACTCCCAGTCCTCCTCGGCGAAGTGGTGGCTGCGGGAGTGCACCTGCAGCGCCAGGCCCACCTCGTCGACGAACCCGTCCGGGCTGGGGAGGGTCTCACCGGCGATCGTGGTGAGGACCGGGTTGAGCAGCACGGTGGGGAGGAGGGAGCTGGAGGCGAGCAGGTCGGCGAGCTCGCTCTCGGGCAGGGACCAGGCGCCGCCGGAGACCTCCTGGACGGCGGCCCGGACGGCGGCGCTCCCCCGCACCGCCCCGGCCTCCACCTCCGCGGAGAGTTGGTCCACCGTCACGAACCGCCGCTGCACGGCCTCGAACACCACGGCCCGGACGGCGTCGCCGCGCAGCTGACGGGCCGCGTCGACGACGGTGCGCGGGGGTGAGGTGAAGGCCAGCGGGCCTCTGGACCACTCGTGGGGATCGGGTCGTCGCGTCCGACGGACCGACACCCCGGGACGTTCGCGACTCTTCGCCCCCCAGGGCACGAACAAGCGTCGCACCCCGTCCTCCGGCACCGAGGTGAGTCCGAAGTACCGGGCCGCGGTGGTGGAGCCGATCTGCGCGCCCGGACCGGCGAACAGCTGGGCCGCCACCAGCTTCTGCGCCGGATCGAGTCGGCCCGTGGTCGTCGCGACGACGCTGCCGTGCACGAGCCGCCACCGCCGGCCGAGGGCCCAGCGGATCTGGTGCGTGCTCACCCCCGCGCCGTAGAGCTGTCGCCGGGTGAGCAGGCCGTGCTGCTCGTGCAGGACGGGGCGCAGGGAGTCGGGGATCCAGGACACGTGCTGAGGGTGCGCGTGGTTCCGCCCGTCGTCCCGCCTGTCCGGCCCACGCTGTGGACGGCCCGGCGGCGGGACGCCCTGTGGACACCGCGGTGACGTCCGGGCCGACCTCGTGGAGTGAGGTGTCGGTGCGACGAAGTGGGCGCCGGGGCAGCCGATCCGTCGCACCGACACCTCACTCCACACCTCACGAGGGTGGTGACACCGATGGGTGGGACGGGGCGGGTGGTGAGCCACCCGTGCACCTGGGCAACCGCCCCTCGCCGCGCTCACTACGCTGACCCCATGCCTCAGCTGCGGGTGGCCATGGCCCAGATCGACACGACGGTCGGTGACCTCGACGGCAACGTCGCGGCCATCCGCGCGTGGACGCGGCGGGCGGCGCAGGAGGGGGCGCACCTGGTGCTGTTCCCCGAGACCGCCGTCACGGGGTACCCGGTGGAGGACCTCGCGCTGCGCACGTCCTTCGTGGACGCCTCCAAGCAGGCCGTGAAGCGGTTGGCGCGCGAGCTCGCCGACGACGGTCACGGCGACGTGGCGGTCGTGGTCGGCTACGTCGACCGGGCCGGGGAGGACACCCGGCCGGCGACGGCGGGACGGCCCAAGGGTCTGCCGCAGAACTGCGCGGCCGTGCTGCACGGCGGGCGCGTCGTGGCGCGCTACGCGAAGCACCACCTGCCCAACTACGGCGTCTTCGACGAGTACCGGATCTTCGTCCCGGGCGACGACCTCCTCGTGGTCCGGGTCAAGGGTGTCGACGTGGCCATCGCGATCTGCGAGGACCTCTGGCAGGACGGCGGACCGGTGCAGATGGCCGGTGACGCCGGGGCGGGACTGCTCGCGGTCATCAACGCCTCACCCTACGAACGCAACAAGGACGACGTCCGCCTGGAACTCGTCGCACGGCGCGCGGCGGAGGCCGGCTGCCCCATCGCCTACGTCAACGCCGTCGGCGGTCAGGACGAACTCGTCTTCGACGGCGACTCCCTCGTCGTGGCGCCCGAGGGCACCGTCCTCGCCCGCGGCCCGCAGTTCCGCGAGGAACTCGTCGTCGTCGACCTCGAGGTCCCCGAGGGGGTGAAGACGCCGGGCTGGGAGGAGAACATCCAGCGCGCGACGATCAGCGCGGACCTCGTCCCGGCCTACCAGCCCACCGTCTCCCCGGTCCTGGAGCCGCTGCCCGACGTGGCCGACGTGCACGCGGCGCTGGTGCTGGGGCTGCGCGACTACGTGCGCAAGAACGGTTTCCGTTCCGTCGTGATCGCGGTCTCCGGGGGCATCGACTCCGCGCTCGTCGCGAGCCTGGCCTGCGACGCGATCGGTCCGGAGAACGTCGTCGGGATCTCGTTGCCGTCGGGGTACTCCAGCCAGCACTCCAAGGACGACGCCGAGGACCTCGCGACCCGCTGCGGTTTCGAGTACCGGCAGTACCCGATCGCCCCGATGGTCGACGCCTTCCTCGGAACCGTTCCGCTGCAAGGGGTCGCGGAGGAGAACCTGCAGGCCCGGGTGCGCGGGACGACGATCATGGGACTCGCGAACCAGGAGGGTCACCTGACCCTGGCGACGAGCAACAAGAGCGAGCTCGCCGTGGGGTACTCGACGCTGTACGGCGACTCCGTGGGCGGCTACGCGCCGTTGAAGGACGTCCCCAAGACGCTGGTGTGGGACCTGTCGAACTGGCGCAACGCCGACGCGGCCTCGCGGGGCGAGCAGCCACCGATCCCCGAGAACACCATCACCAAACCCCCGTCGGCGGAACTGCGCCCGGACCAGACCGACCAGGACTCGTTGCCGCCCTACGAGATCCTCGACGCGATCCTCGAGGACTACGTCGAGGGCGACAAGGGCCGCGCGGACATGCTCGAGGCGGGTTTCGACCCCACGGTCGTGGACTCCGTCGTCACCCTCGTCGACCGCGCGGAGTGGAAGCGGCGCCAGTTCGCACCCGGGCCGAAGATCTCCTACAAGGCGTTCGGACGGGACCGGCGCCTGCCCATCACGAACCGCTGGCGCGAACCGGCGGCGTCGGCGACGCTGACGCCGCCGGTCGAGGTCAAGACCGATTCGCCGTTGGGACGGAACTGACATGGCCTACGCCACCGAGGCGCCCGCGAAACGGCGCCGAACCCGCATCCACCACTTCCAGCAGTGGAAGGACGCGGGCGAGAAGTGGTCGATGCTGACCAGCTACGACGCGATGACCGCGGCGGTCTTCGACGAGGCGGGGATCCCGGCGCTGCTCGTGGGCGACTCCGCCGCCAACACCGTGTTCGGGATGGCGACGACGATCCCGGTGACCATCGACCAGCTGCTGCCGCTGGTGCGGGCCGTCGTCGCGGGCGCCCCGCACGCCTTCGTCGTGGCCGACCTGCCCTTCGGCTCCTACGAGGCCTCCGACGAGCTCGCGGTGACCTCCGCGGTGCGGATGATGAAGGAGGGCGGCGCCCACGCGGTGAAGTTCGAGGGCGGCGCGCAGCGCGCCGGCCGGGTCCGGGCCGTCGTCGACGCCGGCATCCCGGTGATGGCGCACATCGGGTTCACCCCCCAGTCCGAGCACGCCCTCGGCGGGTACCGGGTCCAGGGCCGCGGCGACGCGGCCGACCGGGTCCTCACCGACGCCCGCGCGCTGGCCGAGGCGGGCGCCTTCGCGGTGCTCATGGAGATGGTCCCGGCCGACGTCGCGGAACAGGTCACCAAGACCCTGGCCGTCCCGACGGTGGGCATCGGGGCCGGCAGCGGCACCGATGGTCAGGTCCTGGTCTGGCAGGACTTCGCAGGCCTGACGGAGCGCACCGCGTCGTTCGTGAAGAAGTTCGCCGACGTCCGCACCGCGCTGCTCGACGGGGCCCGCGCCTACGCCGCCGAGGTCCGCGACGGCTCCTTCCCCGGGCCGGGCCACTCCTTCTAGTCGAGGCGCAGCGAGAGGGCCTCGCCGCGCACGTGGTCCAGGGCGCGCCGCAGCGCACCCAGGACGACGACGTCGCGACCCAGCGTCGAGGCGACCACGCGGGGGCGCGGCAGGTCGAGGAACGAGGGCAGTTCCCGGTTCACGACCTCGACGAGCGCCGGTGACGCCGCGCCGCCGGCCAGGATCACCCGTTCGGGGTCGAACAGGCTCACGAGCGTGACGACGATCCGCGTCAGGCGCAGTCCGGCGATCTCGACCTGCGCGGTCGCGACGAGCCCACCGGCCCGTGCGGCCGCCAGGACGTCGGCGGCCTCCTCCGTCCCGCCGAGGTCGCGCAGCACCTTGCCGAGACCCGCCGAGGACCCGACCCCCTCGACGATGTCGAGGTAGCGCATCTCCCCCACCCCACCGCGCACCCCGCGCAGCAGCCGCCCGTCGTCGACGACGCCGGCCCCGATGCGTTCCCCGGCGAGCACCGTGACCTGGTGCGCCAGACCGGCCCCGGCCCCGCACCAGCCCTCGGCCAGCGCCGCGAGGTTCGCGTCGTTCTCGACGAGGACGGGCCAGCCGAACCGGTCGCCGAGGACGCCGGCGAGGTCGGGGTTGGTGAACGCCCAGAAGGGGTTGTCCGTGCCGACGGTCCGCCCGTCGACCCCCACCGGGGCCGGGACCCCGACCGAGACGGCCAGCACCCGGGGGGAGCCCGCCGCCGCGCACGCCTCCCGGAGGACCTCGTCGAGGGCGGTGATCCGGTGCGCGACCGGGGTCCGGCCGGCGACCTGGTCGACGACCCGCTCGACCGCCGCCAGCGGGGCACCCCGCAGGTCGGTGACCCGCACCGAGATCCGGTGCTCTCCCGCGTCGATCCCGACGACCGCCGCGGCGCGGGCGTCGAACCCGTACCGACGGGCAGGGCGCCCCTTCGTGTAGGTCCCGGTGGAGCGCTCGTTCTCCAGTTCCCGCAGCCAGCCGCGGTCGATGAGCTCGTCGCACACGTCGTGGACCGTCGCCCGGGAGAGTCCCGTCACGGCGATCAGGTCGCTGCCCGTGACGGCGGCGCCGGGCGGCAGGTCCCAGACGTGCAGGAGCACGGCGCGCGCGTTGTCGTCGCGCAGGCGGCGGGTCACCGACCCGGCGGTGGAACCCGTCGTCGTCACCCCTTGACCCCTCCCCTCGACGCTGGGCACACTTTAGCCACGGCTTAGATTTAGGCCCCACATCAAATACTCACCGTCACTGGAGACCGTGTGTCCCACCTGCTGGAAGAACGACCCACCGCCCCCGCGACCGACGCCACCTGGTGGCGGCAGGCCGTCGTCTACCAGGTCTACCCGCGCAGCTTCGCCGACAGCGACGGCGACGGCATCGGCGACCTCCCCGGCATCACCGCTCACGTCCCGCACCTGCGCCGGCTCGGGGTTGACGCCGTCTGGCTCTCCCCCTTCTACCCCTCCGCACTCGCCGACGGCGGCTACGACGTCGACGACCACCGCGCCGTCGACCCGCGCATCGGCACCCTGGCGCAGTTCGACGACCTCGTCACCGCACTCCAGGCGGCCGGGATCCGGCTCGTCGTCGACATCGTGCCCAACCACTCCTCCGACCGGCACCGGTGGTTCCAGGCCGCGCTCGCGGCCGGTCCGGGTTCTCCCGAGCGGGAGCGCTACGTGTTCCGGCGTGGCCTCGGCGTCGACGGGGAACGACCCCCGAGCGACTGGACCTCGGTGTTCGGCGGTCCGGCCTGGGAACCCGTCGGCGACGGCGACTGGTACCTGCACCTCTTCGCCCCCGAACAGCCGGACTGGAACTGGGACCACCCCGACGTGCGTGCGGACCACCTCGAGACCCTGCGGTTCTGGGCCGACCGCGGGGTCGACGGGTTCCGGATCGACGTCGCCAACGCCCTCACCAAGCACCTCCCGGCCACGTTGCCGAGCGCCGAGGAACTGCGTGCCGCCGACCTGCCCGACGGAGCGCACCCCTACTTCGACCGCGACGAGGTGCACGAGGTCTACGCCGCCTGGCGCGAGCTGTTCGACTCCTACGACCCGCCGCGCACCGCGGTCGCCGAGGCCTGGGTCCCCGCCCACCGCCGCGCCCGCTACGCCTCCCCGCTCGGCCTCGGCCAGGCGTTCAACTTCGACCTGCTCCTGGCCCGCTTCGACGCGGCGACCTACCGCACCGTGGTCGAGGAGAACCTCCGGTTCGCCCGGGACGCCGAGAGCTCCTCGACCTGGGTGCTCTCCAACCACGACGTCGTCCGCCACGCCAGCCGTTTCGCGCTGCCGCCCGGCACCGACGAGAAGGCCTGGCTGCTCAGCGACGGCCACGACCCCGAACCCGACGTCGCCGGCGGTCTGCGCCGCGCCCGGGCGGCCACGGCCTTCGTCCTCGCCCTCCCCGGCAGCGCCTACCTGTACCAGGGGGAGGAACTCGGACTGCCGGAGGTCGCGGACCTGCCGCGGGCCGACCTGCAGGACCCGACGTGGCTGCGCTCGGGCGGCACCGAGAAGGGACGCGACGGGTGCCGGGTCCCGCTGCCCTGGAGCGCCGACGGTCCCTCGCACGGGTTCGGGCCGGGTGGTTCGCACCTGCCCCAGCCGTCGTGGTTCGCCGACGTCGCCGCCGACCGCCAGGACGGCACCCCGGGATCGACGCTGGAGTTCTACCGGACGGCGCTCGCGGTGCGGCGTCGACTCCAGACCGTCGAGGAACTGTCGTGGGTGGAGGGGACCCCCGAGGGTGTCGTGCAGTTCACCCGACCCGGCGGCTGGACGTGCCTGACGAACTTCGGTCCCGACCCGGTGCCGTTGCCCGCCGGTCGGGTCGTGCTGTGCAGCGGTGAACTCGGGAGCGACCTGCTTCCCGCGGACACCACGGTCTGGCTCGAGGACGAGGCTGGACGACCCTCCGCCTGACGGCGACGGCGATGGAGGCGGCGGCAGCGCTCGACCGTGTCCGGCGTCACCCGGGGCGCCGTCACGTGAACGCCCGGTCCTGCTGCGACACCGGTCGCAGCAGGACCGTGGCGGCCAGGGCCGCGAGCACCGCGGGCACCAGCACCGCGGCCACGTCGGGCCAGGGGCCACCCTGCAGGCTCGAGACGAAGATCACCACGCCCTCGGTGGGTTGTGCGCTCTGCTCGCGCTGGAAGGCGGTGGGCGGGGCGTACCAGGCCCACGCCGTGAGCCCGGCCAGGGCGACGCCGACGAGGGCGGCCACCAGGGCCACCACGCCCGCGCACCGTCGCCGCCCCGAGGACCGCCCCCCGGGAGACGCCGCCGAAGCGCACGAGCCGAGGGCGGTGCAGAGCAACGGCAGCGCGGAGTCCAGCCACGCGACCGAGCGGAGGTGGTCGCCGAGACCGGGGGCCTCGGTGAGCCCCGGGTAGGCCGCGACGTCGTCCGCGTCGAGACCCCCGGCGAGGACCGCCGCCGCGGACCCGAGGACCAGGAGCGTCGGAAGCGCCGACGCCAGTACGAGCACCCAGCCGCGAGCGCCGTTCACGACCGCGCCGGACGGGCCAGCACCGTCGCCGCGGTCGCGGCGACGAGGGTCGTGAAGACGAGCGGGCCGAGCACGGGGGCCTGCTGGACGGCGGCGGAGAGGCTGAACCCGCCGTCGGAGTACCCCGGGAACGGATCGGTCCACAGGTCCGTCACGGTCACCACCGCGGTGAGGGCACCGACCACGGCGAGGACCACCGCGACGACGCCGCCGGCCACCCGCACCGGTGTCGGCACCGCCCGGCGCCGCAGGGCGGGAGCGGCCAGGACGAGCGCGGTGAGCACGAGCAGGGCGACGGTCGCGGCCACCAGGGCGGGGGCGGCGGCGATCCCGGACACGGCCGCACCCCAGCGTTGCCCGAAGGAGGTCGCCGAGGACGTGGGGTCCAGCTGGTGTCGCAACGCCTCCGCGGCGGCGTCGACCTGCAGCGACCGGCCGGCGTCGAGGAGCAGCAGGGCCGGCGGGACGCCGGCGGCGAGCAGCAGGACGACGGCCGGCGCGGTCACGGACGCCGGTGGTCGGTGGGGCGGGTCGTGCGGAGGTGCCATGATCCGACGGTAGGACAGCCCGCCCACCCCGTCGGAGGAAACCACCGTGGACCGCCCGCTCAGCCCACCGCAGGGGGCCGGCCCGGAGCCGACGCCCGAGGAACCGCGCGACTGGGTGCACCGCGCCGTGCGCACGGTCGAGGCGGACGCCAACCGCAGCGCCGACACCCACCTGCGGGTGTTCCCGCTGCCGGCGAGCTGGGGGGTCCAGCTCTACCTCAAGGACGAATCCGTCCACCCGACCGGTTCGCTGAAGCACCGGCTGGCCCGCTCGCTGTTCCTCTTCGGCCTGGCCAACGGAGCCATCGGTCCCGACACCACCCTCGTCGAGGCCTCGAGCGGCTCCACGGCCGTGTCCGAGGCCTACTTCGCCCGGATGCTCGGACTGGAGTTCGTCGCGGTGGTCCCCCGCCAGACCGCGGCGGTGAAGCTCGACCTCATCACCCGCTACGGCGGACGGTTGCACCTGGTCGATCGACCCGGTGACGTCTACGCGGCCGCGGAGGACCTGGGGTCGCGGGAGGGCTGGTACTACTTCGACCAGTTCTCCACGGCCTCGACGGTCACGGACTGGCGCGGGAACAACAACATCGCCTGCTCGATCTTCGAGCAGATGGCGATGGAACCCCACCCGGAACCGGAGTGGATCGTGGTCGGCGCCGGGACCGGTGGGACGAGCGCGACGATCGGGCGCTACTGCCGCTACCAGCAGCACGCGACCCGCCTGGCCGTGGCCGACCCGGAGGGTTCCGTGTTCGCCGAGGCCTGGCGCACCGGGTCGCGCACCGTGACCGGTCCGGGTTCCCGGATCGAGGGGATCGGGCGCCCCCGGGTCGAACCCTCGTTCGTGCCCTCGGTGATCGACGAGGTCTTCACCGTCCCCGACGCCGAGTCCGTCGCCGCGATGCGGATGTTGTTCGAGCGCACCGGGATCCGTGCCGGCGCCTCCACGGGGACGAACCTCTCCACGGCGTTGCGCCTCGTCGACCGGATGCGTCGGGACGGGCGGCCCGGGTCGGTCGTCACGCTCATCTGCGACGACGGGAACCGCTACCTGGACACGTACTACTCCGACGCCTGGGCCGAGGGGCGGGGCCTCGACCTCGACGGCGCCCGGGCGGTGCTGGCCCCGCTCTTCGGCGACGTCGGTCCGTGAGCCGACCCCGGCGGAACTCCCGCGACGGGGCGGGTCCGCTTCGCTAGGTTCGGCTCGTGACGACGACGGAGTTCGATCTCGACCTTCCCGACGGGCGCGTCCTGCACGCCCACGACACGGGCGCGGCCCACGACCCGGCCACCTGCGGACCGGTCGTGCTGTGGCACGGCGGGACCCCGAACACCGGTGAACCCCCCGTGCCGCTGCTGACCCCCGGCGTCCGCTGGATCGGCGTCGACCGCCCCGGCTACGGCGGTTCGACGCGCCGGGAGGGACGCGACGTCGCGAGCGTCGCCGCGGACGTGGTGGCCGTGCTCGACCACCTCGGCATCGAGCGCTGCGTGACGCTCGGGCACTCCGGAGGCGGGGCGCACGCCCTCGCCTGCGCGGCCCTGGCGCCCGACCGGGTCGTCGCGGCGCTGTCGATCGCGGGTCTGGCGCCCTACGACGGGAGAACCGACTGGTTCGAGGGGATCGGTCCCGCGGGGCGGGCGAGCCTGGGTTCCGCCGTGGCGGGACGCGCGTCCCGGGAGGCGTTCGTGCCGGGGCCCGACGCGATCGACTTCACCGCCGCGGACTGGCAGACGCTGGAGGGGCCGTGGGGCTGGTTCGGCCCGGTCGTGCAGCGGGCCACCGCGAACGGGCCGGGCGGGATGGTCGACGACGACCTCGCGGGGGTGGGTCCGTGGGGTTTCGACCTGGCCTCGATCCGGGTCCCGGTGTTCCTGCTGCACGGCGACGCGGACCGGGTCGTCCCGGTCGGGCACGCCCGCCGGGTGGCCGCCGCCGTCCCGGGGTCCTCGCTGCGGGTCGTCCCGGGGGCGAGCCACCTCTCCGTGCTCGCCGAGGCGCCCGCGGCTCTCGCGGAGCTGGTGGAGATCTGGCGGTGACGCTCGGTCGATCGTGCGCCGGGCCCGACCGGTGGTCATCGGCGTCCCTAACGTCGAGGGGTGCCCACCCGCAGGTTGCCGATCGCCCTCACCATCGCCGTGGGTTTCGGCTGCCTCACCGCGGGGCTCGTGAACCTGGCCGAGCACCCGGCGGCGCGCTTCGGCGGGTACCTGCTGAACGCGGGGTGGGCCTGGGCGGGGTTGTCGGTGCTGGCGGGTGCGCTCGTCGCGCGGCCGGTCCCGGGCGCCGTGACCGGGTGGCTGGCCGCGGGGTGCGCGTTGTTCGCCTTCGACGCCACGGACGCGGTCGCCCGCGGTGCGCCGCTGGTCTCGGCGCTGCGGGCGGACCTGTCCTGGTGGGCGGTCAGCCTGGTGCTCTGCCCCCTCCTGGGCCTCGTCGGCTCCCAGCTCCGGCGCCCGGACCGGCTCGGTCTGTCGGCCCGGCTGGTCGTCCCGGCAGGGGCCGCGCTGGAGATGGTCCTCCGCCCGCCGGGCGGCGGCCTGCACCCCGAGGCGCTCGGGGTGCAGGTGAGCGTCTGGGCCGTCGCCGCCGTGACCGCGGTGGTCCTGCTGACCCGGTACCGGCGGACGGAGCGGCCCTGATCGGACCCGGTCCCACAGCGCCGTCGGGTCGTCCGCCGGACAGGACCCGCACCTCGGGGCGGTTCAGGCGGACAGCATCCGGGCCACCGTCGCGTACGACTCCCGCGGGTCCCCGGCCAGGAGGGTCTTGGCCAGCGCGGCGAGGTCGTCGGTCACCACCTCGAACTCCCCGGCCTCGACCCCGTCCAGGGTGGCGCGGGCGATGTCGGCGGGATCGGCCTTGGGCAGGTCCTGGCCCGCCGTCATGTCGGTGTCCGCGATGCCGATGTGGACGCTGGTGACCTGGGTTCCCTGACCGGCGAGTTCGTGGCGCAGGCCGTTGCTCATGCTCCACAACGCCGCCTTGGTCATGGCGTAGGCGGTGGCGCCCGGCAGGGCCAGCCAGGACGCGGCCGAGGCGACGTTGACCACGGCACCGCCACCGTTGGCGGCCAGGACGGGCGCGAACGCGCGGACCATGGCCAGCGGGCCCCAGACGTTGACGGCCATCTCGGCGTGGACCCGGTCCAGGTCGCCGAGCAGGGTGGCGCCGGAGGCGATCCCGGCGTTGTTGACGAGCAGGTCCACGTCGGTGGCCACGCGGGCGGCGGCCTCGACGGCGGCCGGGTCGCTGACGTCGAGGGCGAGCACCTCGGCTCCGGGGAGGTCGAGCAGTTCCGGACGGCGGGCGGTGGCGTAGACCTTCGCCCCCCGCTCCAGGAGTTGGGTGGCGAGGTGGGCGCCGATGCCCCGGTTGGCTCCGGTGACGAGTGCGGTGGCTCCGTTGAGGTTCATGCCGGGTACGCTAGAACCTCACACGAGCGTGAGGTTCAAGTCGAGTGGCGGGGAGGTTCTGTGCGCATCGGAGAACTCGCCCACCGGGCGGGTGTCAGCGTCCGTTCGCTGCGCTACTACGAGGAGCAGGACCTCGTCCCGGCCGAGCGGACCCCCGGGGGCCACCGGGAGTACCCCGAGTCCGCCGTCGAGCGGGTCCGGTTCATCCAGCAGCTGTACTCCGCCGGGCTCGCGAGCACCGTCATCGCCGGGCTCCTGCCGTTCCTGGACACCCGTGTCGTGACGTCGGAGATGGAGGAGCGCCTGGCCGGGGAGCACGACCGTCTCCAGCAGCAGATCGACCGGCTCTCCGTGGCGCGCGACCGCCTCGCCGAACTGCGCTCGATCGCCGCCGACGCCGACGGCGAGCAGGTTCCCTGCGCGACCGATGCAGCCCTGCCGGCGTTCAGCTGAGCCGGGCGAGCAACCACGCGGCGATCTCCTCGCCCGCCGCGGCGCCGCTGGCGCCGGTGAGTTCGGCGCCCGCGTGCTCCCAGCCGGCCCGGAAGAGTTCCCCGTGCCGGGGACGGCGCGACTCCTGCGCCGCGACCAGCAGGTCCACGTCGAGGAGGGAGTCGCCCGCCGAGACGAAACCCGCTGCGCCGCAGCGGGACACGACCTCAGCGACGGCGGCGGACTTCGTCAGCGGCCGCGGCACGGCGTACAGCTTCCGCCCCTGCAACGAGACGGTGTACCCCCACCCGTCCATCGACGCGACGAGTTCCCCGAGCCGGGGCCCTTCGAGTTCCGCCCGCTGACCGTCGCGCAGGACCACGTAGCAGAACAGGTCCGGGACGCTGCGCACGGCAGGGTCCTCCGACCCCGGGACGGCCCGGACCAGGTCCCCGGCCGACCGGAGGAGTTCCGCGTGGACCTCGGCCAGGGGGGCGCACCCGGACAACCGTTCCTGCACCGCCGCGGCCCACGCCGCATCGGGGCGCCCGGAGGTCAGCAGCACCCCGCCGTTCGCGCACACGGCGTGGCGCGGGGCGGCACCGGGCCAGCGGATCCGTGCGTACTGCTCGGGGGTCCGCGTCGTCACGGGGACGAACCGGTCGGAGGCCACCAGGGAACCGAGCAGGGCCCACGCCGCGGGAGTGACGTAGGAGATGGTGCGCCCCTGGTACTCCTCGACCTCCACCAGACCCGAGACCGGGACCCCGGCGGAACGGGCGGAGAACACCAGCGTCTGATCGAGGTCGCTGGCTGCGAGGATCGTCACACCGCCAGCCCGTCAGCACCGGTCGCCCCGCGGGTGAACCGCGGGTGGATGAGGCCGATCGCGGAGTAGGACAACCCGGGAACCTCTTCGACGACGACACCGCGCTGGTCGGCGAGCAACCGCACGTGGGCCAGGTCGTCGGGGTGCGACAGTTCCGACGCCGGACGCACGAGGACCCGCCACGGCACCCGCCGCAGCAGCACGCGCGTCGTCTCCCCCACCCCGGGTTTCACCAGGTTCACGTCCCCGATGCCGTAGTGCTCGCTCACCCGCTCGACCTCGGCCCACCCGGTGAAGCTCGCCGTGCGATCCCC
The DNA here is from genome assembly GCF_979255925.1 of Kineococcus sp. AC630. Lineage (NCBI taxonomy): Bacteria > Bacillati > Actinomycetota > Actinomycetes > Kineosporiales > Kineosporiaceae > Kineococcus > Kineococcus sp. AC630. The sequence continues at coordinate 96,091 of NZ_CEEDMJ010000006.1, read as the reverse complement.
CGAGCGCAACCCCTCGACGACGGCGGGGACCTCGGCCGCGACGTCGTCGAACCAGGAACTCACGACGTCGAGGAACCGGTTCGACTCGTCCGCCGGCGCGAGGTCGGCGTAGAACTTCGCCCCGTGGAACTGCCCGGGCGCGAGCAGCCGTTCGTTCAGCACCGTGCGGCTCACCAGGCCCGACACCGTCGAGTTCAGGCAGGCCGAGGGGATCAGGTAGTCCTCGCGGGTCCCGAACGTCCGCACGCAGTGGCCGGGGTCGGCGAGCACGGCCAGGTCGTCGCTGAAACCCCCGAACCGCTCGAGCGCGACGGACAGCTCCCGCACGATGGCGCCCTTGCCCGTCCAGCCGTCGACGAACACGACGGAGGCGGGGTCGTGGTGCGCCGCGATCCAGCGCAGGGCGACCTCGTCGATCCCGCGACCGCGCACGATCGAGACCGCGACGTGCGGCCAGTGCAGACCCTGCCGGATCGCCCAGCGCCGCAGCAGGATCCCCACCGGGGTGCCGGCGCGGGCCAGCGAGGCGAGCAGCAGGTCGTCACCGCGTTCGGCGCGCAGCAGTTCCGCGACGACGCCCACCCCCAGCGCGACCCGGCGGGCCGTGCGCTCCAGCGCGTCGGCGAACAGCTTCCGGTACTCCCCGCTCGGCTGGTACTCCACGGGCAGGGACTCCGCGTAGTGCGCGCCGCCGCTCTGGATCGCCTCCTCGCGCTCCTCCGCCGGGGCCTCCAGTTCCACTCCGGACAGGTCGGTCAGCAGCCAGCTCACCTCGTCGGGGAGGTAGGAACCGAACTGCGGCCCCGACAGCGGGGCGGGCGTGGACGTCACGGGGAGCTTCTCCAGGAATCAGCGGGCAGGGTCACGAGCAGCAGCCGCGACGTCAGCGGGGCCAGCGCGGCGAGCACCCCGTCGGGGGCGTGCAGGTCGGCGGGTGCGGAGGCCGAGTCGACGACCAGCACGATCGCGTCCCACCCGCCCGCACGGGTCGCGTTGTGGGCGTAGCGGATTCCCGCCCCGTCCAGCACCGGGTCGTGGGAGACGAACGCCACCGAACTGCGCACCGCGTACCCGGCGTCGTCGACGGCGAGCACGGGTGAGCGGGTCGTGGAGGAGAACCGGACCTCCCCCGGGTGACGTTCGGCGAGCTGCGCCGCCACCGCCAGGGGGGCGTGCAGGAGTTCCTCCGACCCCAGCACGAGGACGGAACCGGCGGCGTGGACCTCCGGCAGCAGGTGGCGCACCAGGTCCGCCCCGGCCAGGAGTTCTGCGTGGGCGGGTGCGCTGCCGAACCGGCCCGTCGTCGGGACACCGGCCGGCCAGTCGACCACGACCGCGACCACGTCACCGGGACGACCCACCCCGGGCAGCACGGGCGCGGCGTCCGCGACCAGGGCCGTGCCCCGGGCCAGGACGTCCGCGGGCAGCTCCACCCGTCCCTGCGCCAGGCTCACGACGTCGATGCGGGTCCCGAGCTCCACGGCCAGGGCGGCCAACCGGTCGTGGTCGGCCGCGGAGCGCACGTCGACCAGGCCCGCGACGACGTAGTGGCGGTGCGGGGCCTTGGCGTGCAGGACGCGCAGGGTGTTCGCCACGGTGCGGCCGGTGGACAGCTCGTCGTCGACGAGCACGACCGGCGCGTCCGGATCGGCCAGCGCCGCCAGCACGGCCGGTTCGCACGGCAGGAGCTGGTGGCCGCTCGCGTGGGAGTGCTCCTCCTCGAAACCCGCGTAGTCGATCGCCTCGGGCACCGCGCGACGGGTGGAGTGCAGACCCGCGCAGCCCAGCGCGTCCGCCACCGTGTGCCCGAGGCCCGTGGCGGTCTCGGCGTAGCCGATGACCAGGGCGTCGGGGCGGGCCGGGGGCCGCCGGACCGCGGCGTCGACCGCCGCCGTGGCCCGCGCCTCGCCCGCCAGCGCCGCCCGCCACGTCGACGCGTCCAGCACGGGGGCGTCGGGGACGCCGAGGAGCTCCGCGACGCGGGCCCCGAGCCGTAGCCCGGCGGCCCGGACCAGGCGGGGGTCGGTGGGGACGTGCTTGCCCAGGACCTGGCTGACCAGCAGGTGCGCCCGTCTCGGGTTGCGGCGCAGCGCGAGCCCGAGGAGGTCGTGCACGGTCAAGCCGTCGGTGCCGGGCGAGCCCTCGACGTGGACCCCGAGCCGTTCCCCGACCCAGCGCGCGCTCGGGTGCGGGGCGGCGAGGTTCACGCGCGGACCCCGTCGAGGGAGGCGCGCACGGCCCGCCAGGAGTCGTCCTGCGCCTGCAGCAGGTGGGCGTAGGAGATGTCCTCGCGGGCGACCCCGAAGGCGTCGGCGCGGGCGAGGACGCGTTCGGCCCAGGGGCGGTGCGGGCCGGCCTCGTTCATCTTGTTCCGGTAGGCCGAGGCCATCGCGCCGCCCCCGTGCTGGGCGAGCACGTCGGAGGCGTCGCAGAAGTCCTCGTGGGTGACGACGGACATCGCGTGCACGACGGCGACGTGGCTGGGGTGGATGACCGTCTTGCCCTGCAACCCGTTGACCCGGTCGAGGACGAGTTCGCGGACGAGACCGTCGAGGTCGTCCGCGATCAGCTGCTCGCGCAGCTCCTCGTTGCCGGACTCCGCGAACGGGCTGGTCGCCAGCGAGGTGCGGAACACCCGTTCTCCGGAGGAGAAGTGCTCCCACACGGGGGCCGTGATCGGGTACCCGCTGCCGTCGGCCCGGCCGAGGACGTTGATGACGTCGCCGAGGACGTCGGCGACGACGCGGACGTCCCAGACGGTGGAGCCGCGGGGGCGGCGCAGGCCGTAGGCGGCGGAGAGGTCCGTCGCCCCGGTGCGGACGGCGAGGACGACGTCGCGGTGGGCGTCGAGGACGTCGCGGATGGCGAACAGCGCGGCGTGGCGGGTGTCGAGGTGCGCGACGTCGCGGCTCTCCAGGACCGGCATGGCCCACAGCCGGCGCCCAGCCCGTTCGGACGCCGTCCCGACGGCTTCGAGCCACTCGTCGGGCGAGGGCTGGCCGGCACCGCCGAACTTGGGGATGACGAAGCCCAGGAGGCAGTCCAGGCCCACGCCGCTGCGCTCGACGACGCTGAGCAGCTGCTGCGGGGTGCGGGTGCGGATGAAGAGCATCAGGGGGGCACCGTCGCGCCACTCCGGCGCGGTGGCGAGGCCGCGCAGTTCCCGGACGAGGATCTCCTCGGCCTCGGCGACGCGGTGGTCGGGGACGGAGTCCTCCAGGCAGGCGACGGCCGACATGACGCCCCGGCGGGCGAGGCGGACGAGGTCACCGGCGAGACGCTCGCGCGTCGCGGGGCAGTACAACGTGGCGCCGAGCGCGACGGCGAGTTCGTCGCGCCCGGCGGTGACGTCGACCGGCTGCGGAGGGTGCAGGAAGAGCTGGTCCTTCTGCTCCGCGTCGAGGGTGGCGAAGTGCCGCACGGTGTCGGGAGGTTCAGACGTGGGCGGCGACGGCGTCGCGCAGGTCGCGGATGTGGCGGCCGGTGGCGGGGGCGCCGATCGCCGTCATGGCCCAGCCCGACCCCTCACGGGTCAGCTTGGCCATGATCTGCGCCGTGTGCGGGCCGGCGTCGGAGAGCTCGTAGCGGGCCAGTTCGACCTCCTGCGGCTGCGCGGCGTCGACGACCCGGCAGACGGCGTTCTGGACCTGGGAGAAGTCCTGGCCGGTGAAGCTGGAGACGGTGAAGACCAGGGTCGTGACCTGCGCGGGCACGGCGGGCAGGTCGACGTAGATGGTCTCGTCGTCGCCGTCGCCCTCACCGGTGAGGTTGTCCCCGGTGTGGATGATCGAACCGTCCTTGCTGCGCAACTGCTGGAACCACACCTCGTCGACGAGCTTGCCCGCGCTGTCGAAGAGCAGGCAGCTGGCGTCGAGGTCGACGTCGATGGACTTCTTGCGGAAGAGGCCCTTGGCGACGGCGTCCCAGCCGAGACCCATGAAGACCCGGGTGAGGGTGCCACCGCCGGACTTCTCCAGCGACAGCTTCTGGCCCTTGTTCAGACTGACGGCCACGGGTGGCCCCTCTCTCGTGGTGGTGCGGGTGGTCCTCAGGAAGGACGCGGGACGGTGCCCTCGTGGTTCCAGTCGAGGTCGTCGAAGCCGTAGGCGAGCGCGACGTCGCGGACCGGACCGGGGAAGAACTCGTTCTCGCGGCGGACGACGAGGTCGCCGGCGACGTCGTGCACGGAGGCGATGACGCAGGTGCGCGCGTCGGCGGGGGGTTCACCGGTCCACATCTGCAACGTCCCCCCACCGCGGCGGGCCAGCGTCAGGTGCGGCGCCAGTCGCGCGTAGTCCGGGGGCTGCGTTCCCTGCGCGTAGACGTAGAAGACCATCCGGCGCAGCAGGTCGAGGTGGGCGGCGTCGGCGAGGACCTCCTCGCCCTCCTGTTCGCTGCGGGGGCCCAGGCGCAGGACCTGACGTGCCCCGAACCCGGGCGCGGCGAGGAGTTCACCCAGGGACTGCAACGCACCCGCGTGACGGTCGCGCGTCTCCCAGAGGCACCCCAGGTGGACGTCGGACGAACGGTGCAGTCCGGCGGAGGTGACGAGCTGGTCCCAGCGCAGGGTGATGCGCAGCGACCCGGTCGAACGCTCCGCGGCGGTGATCGTGTGGGACGGGTGTTCGTCGTCGAGGACGATGCGGCGCTCGCTGGCCCGGGCCTGTCCGACGACCGCCGCCGGTGCCGGTGCGGGTTCCCGCACCCGTGGGAGCACGGGAGCGGGAACCGGTCGGGGCGCCGGTGGCGCGGGTGGCTTCGCGCGCGCCGGCGTGGGGGCGGGACGGGGCGGGTTCAGGTGGTCGGCGAAGGTCCGCGGGCTGCGTGCCCGCCCCGGTCGGCCGAGGAAGTTGTGGACCTCCTCCGCCGGCCGGTCGTTCCTCGTGCCGCTCACCGTTCGTCCTCCCGTCCCGCGATGCCCTTCCCCCTCGTCCCCGGCGCTGCGTCAGCTCGCGTGCGAGGGCGACTTGTCCAGGTGGGCGTCCTCGGGGTGGGAACGGTTGTGCACGATCGAGGTGATGAGGGCCGCCACGATGAACGCGACGCCGATGAGACCGGTGACGACCTCGGGCACCTCGTGCTCGATGCTGTAGAGCAGGATCGCGGCCAGGGCCCCGATCGCCCAGAGCGCACCGTTCTCGAGGTAGGGGTACATCGAGAGGGTGCCCTCGCGGACGAGGTGGACGGTCATCGACCGGATGTACATGGCCCCGACGCCCAGGCCGATCGCGATGATGATCGCGTCGTTGGTGATGGCGAAGGCACCGATGACCCCGTCGAAGGAGAACGACGCGTCGAGGACCTCGAGGTAGAGGAAGAGGAAGAACGCCGCCTTGCCGCCGACCTTCGCGATCTCGGAGGGACCCTTGCGGGCCGGGGTGGACTGGCCGAACTCCTCCTCGTCGTCGGAGTCGTCGTCCTCCTCGATGTTGAAGAGCTCACCGAGACCGTTGACCAGCAGGTACACGACCATGCCGAGGACACCGGAGGCCAGCACCGTCTGGGCGTGGTCGGTGGCGAAGGTCTCGGCCACGAGGAAGAGGACCGTGCCGCCGACGATGACCGACATGGCCTCGACCTGGCCGATCTTCTCGAGGAAGCGCTCGATCGGGCCGAGCCAGTGGTGCTCCTTCTCCCCGAAGATCCAGTTCAGGAAGAGCATCAGCAGGAACATGCCGCCGAAGGCCGCGATCGTGGGGTGCGCGGCGTTCAGCAGGTACCCGTAGGTCCCCGGCTCGTCGACCGGCCCCTTCTCGAGCGCGAGCTTGACGGCGTCGACGGGGTTCAGCGAGGCCGTGATGCCCACGAGCAGCAGCGGGAAGACGAGTCGCATGCCGAAGACGGCGATGATAATGCCGACGGAGAGGAAGATCTTCTGCCAGAAGTCGTTCATCCGTCGCAGGACGGTGGCGTTGACGACGGCGTTGTCGAAGGAGAGGCTGATCTCGAGGACGGCCAGGATGGCGACGAGGCCGATGCCCGCCGCACCGTCGTAGAGGACGGCCAGGACGAGGCCCAGCGCGGTGACGCCGAAGGCCCACCCGTAGGTCTTGAGGATCAACGGTCAGCTTCCTGTTCGTGCGGAGCCCACTCGGGCCGGACGGGAAACCCTCTCACGAGACGCACACCGCACGCACGGACGGCGCACGGCTGACTGCCGGGCGCCGTCCTGCGTGCGGTGGGTGCGGTCAGCGGGTCAGACGCTGACGCCGAAGTCCGACGCGATGCCGCGCAGACCGTTGGCGTAGCCCTGGCCGACGGCGCGGAACTTCCAGTCCGAGCCGTTGCGGTACAGCTCACCGAAGACCATGGCGGTCTCGGTCGAGGCGTCCTCGGTCAGGTCGTAGCGCGCGACCTCGGTGCTCCCCTCGGCGTTCACGACGCGGATGAAGGCGTTGCGGACCTGGCCGAAGGACTGCTTGCGGGTGTCGGCGTCGTAGATGGCGACGGTGAAGACGACCTTCTCGATCTCGGCCGGGATGAGGGAGAGGTCGACGTTGATGGCCTCGTCGTCGCCCTCGCCCTCGCCGGTCCGGTTGTCACCGGTGTGCTCGACGGAGCCCTCGGGGGACTTCAGCTGGTTGAAGAAGACGAAGAACCCGTCGTTGGGGACCTTGCCGTCGGCGCCGACCATGATGGCCTGCGCGTCGAGGTCGAACTCCGAGCCGGTGAAGCTGTTGGAGTCCCAGCCCAGGCCGATGACGGCCTTGGTCATCCCCGGCGCTTCCTTGGTGAGGGAGACGTTGCCGCCCTTGCTGAGGCTGACGCCCATGGTGTTCGCTCCGTTCGTCTGGTGGTGCTTGCGAAGGGCCCAACGATCACCGGGCCCGATGAGTGCCCGCGCTCAGTCGCGCGAGCCCGAGAACAACCCTCCCAGGGCCCCGAGGCCCTGCTGGTCCGGCTTGGCCGTGTTCTTGACCAGTGCCTTGGCGAAGGCCTCGATGGTGACGGACTGCAGGATGACCCGCCCGTTGCCGCGCAGCGTGGCCAGGGTCATGCCCTCCCCGCCGAAGACCGCGCTCATGATCCCCTGCCGGTTGAGCCGGCCGACGGTCTCGACGCCGTAGGTGATGCGGTCGTCCCAGGCGACGATGCACCCGGTGTCGACGCGGATCGTGCCGCCGTAGTCGGCGGGGTTGATGTCGATGAAGTCGCCGGCCCCGGCGATGAGCAGCGAGCCGCGGCCGGTGAACTTCTCGAGGATGAACCCCTCACCGCCCATCAGCCCCTGCCCCATGCCGGAGAAGGCGATGTCGAAGTTCACCCCGGCCTCGGCGGCGACGAAGGCGTCCTTCTCGGCGAACCACGTGGTGCCCCCGTCGAGCTCGAGGTGGCGCATCTCGCCGGGGAGCACCCCCGCGAGACCGAGCAGCCCGTCCCCGCCGGGGGTGTGGAAGTGCTGGAAGGCGAAGGACTCCCCCGCGAGCATCCGCTTGCCCGCGTTGGCCGCCCCGCGCAGCAGGCCGCCGAGCCCGCCGCTCTCGCCCTTGCCGCCGGGGGCGCTGAGCTTGGTCTCCATGACGACGTCGCCGGAGGAGAAGAGGAACTTCCCCGCCTCGCAGTACAGCGTCTGGCCGGGGCGCAGGGTCACGACGGCCATCTGGGTCGTGGAACCGACGAGCTGCACGTCGAGGGTCATGGTCTCTTTCCTACCGCACTCGTCGGGTCCGGGGATCTGGTCATCGTGCTCAGAGGTCCAGGTCGCCGCGCCGGAACTTCGACTCCAGGAACCGGCTCTGCTGCTGCTGACGGTCGACGTCGGCGGAGAGGACGGAGTCGCGCAGCTGCCGGCACCCCTCGACCATCAGGTGCAGCTGGTTGCGCAGCTCCTCCGCCGGAGTGGTGCCGGCGGCGTTGCGGCTGGTGCGCGCCACGTCGGCCGGCAGGGCGAGGAAGTCCTCGACGGTACGGGGCAGGTGCTCCCCCGCCAGGGTCTCGAGGTCGTGGCGGACCTGGGGGTCGCCGCCGCGTTCGGCGATGCGCAGCAGCAACGGGCCGAGCAGTTCGGCGACCTCGTGCACCAGCACGACGTCGGTCCGCTCGAAGCGGTCCACCGCGGTGTCCACCCGGCGCACCGTGACGACGAGCGCGCGTTCGGCGGCGCTGACCGCCGGGCTGTGGGCCACGGGAGCCACCGGCGCAGGGCGGGCGGGTTCCTCGGGGCGGAGCAGGACGGGGTTCGGGGAGATCAGCGCGTACTTCAGGGCCCGCCGGTAGTGCCGTCGCAGCCGGCGTCGCCGACGGGACTCGTTCTCGTAGGCGACGTTCGCCGCGATCCAGGCCCACATGGCCAGGAACCCGACCCACCAGAACGCATCGGGCAGCACGGCGTAGAGGACGATCCACCCGCCGAGCCCGACGAAGCGGAAGAGCTGGAACGCCGGGTCGGAGATCCAGCCGAGCACCGGGAGGGTGGCTCCGAGGCGGGGTTCGAGGTCGTTCGGCCCGATGACCTCGACCTCCCGCTCGGGCAGCACCGCGCGACGCGGTGCGTCGTCGTGGGATCCGTCGTGGGAGCCGTCGTGGGAGCCCCCGCCCCCGCTCAGTTCGATGCCCACCGCGGCCCCCGTCACAGGTCCAGGTCGGAGCGGCGGAACTTCGCCTCGAGGAAGCGGCTCTGCTGCTGCTGGCGGTCCACGTCGCGGCTGAGGACCGAATCACGGAGCTGACGACAGCCCTCGACGAGCAGGTGCAGCTGAGCACGCAGTTCGTCGGCGGGGGTCGTGCCCGCCGCCGTCCGGTGCTCGTGGGCGTAGTCGTCGGGCAGGACGAGGTAGTCGTCGATCGCCCGCGGGAGGTGCTCCCCCGCGAGGGTCTCCAGGTCGTGGCGGACCTGCGGGTCGGCGTCGCGGGTGCGCAGGTTCGCCAGCAGCGGGCGGAGCAGGCGATCGACCTCGCGGACGAGGTCCACGGACTCGGCGTCGAGACGCCCACCCGTGGTCTCGGCGCGCACGACCGCCGCGGCGAGGCGGCGTTCGGCGGTGGAGACGGGGTCCGGCAGCTGCGGAGTCTCGACGCGCTCCTCCACCGACAGCCGTCCTCGGCCGTGCCGGTCGCGGTGCCGCTCGAGCCGGCGGGCCCTGCGTTCCGCCCGGTGCGGCCCCGCCCAGGGAACGCCCTCCTTCTTGACGTAGCTGAACACGGCCCCCTGCATCATCAACATGATCAGACCGACCCACCACAGCTTGCCGGTCGAGAAGGCGACGATCCACCCCGCCACCCACGCGGCGTTGAACAACCGCAGCGCATGGGGGCTCAGGCCCGACGAGTCGTCCTCGGGCACCGAGGGTTCCCGCTTCTCGTACGGCGCCGGCACCGGAGTCGTCCGCGCGACCGGCCCGTCCGAGCGCACCTGGGGTACGTCCTCGCGGTGCGAGGTCCCCCGCTCGTCACCCTTGCCGAGCTCGACGCCCACGGCGCACCCCCTACAGGTCCAGGTCGGAACGACGGAACTTCGCGTCCAGGAACCGGCCCTGGACCGACAACTTCTGCGCGTCGTGGTCGTAGACCGCGCGCTGCAGGTCCTTCGCGCCGTCCACCAGGAGGCGGAGCTGGGTCACCAGCTCCTCGGCCGGCGTGGAGCCCGAGGGACCGCGGTTGGTGAGGGCGTAGTCCTCGGGCAGGTCGAGGTAGTGGTCGAGGGCCCCGGGGAGGTACTCGGTGAGGATCGCCTCGAGGTTGTGCAGTTCCTCGACGTCCGCCCCGCGCTTGGCGACGTGGGCCAGCAACGGCTTGAGCACGTCCTCGATCTCCCGGACCGCCGGGACGGCACCGTCCGGCAGCCGGCCACCGTTGCGGTTGGCGATCCGCACGACCTCGCGCAGCGAGTTCTGCAGGCCCACGACGGGATCCGCCGGGACCGCCGGTTCCACCGGCGTCGGGGAGTTCTGCTCCAGCACGGGGTCGCCCGTGAAGGCCGCCTTGATCCGCAGCCACGTGGAGTTCGCCATGACGGAGTGCACCAGACCCAATCCCCAGGTGCCCGCGCCGAGCAGGATGCCCAGCCACAACCACCAACCCTGCGCCGCCACGGCCGTGGCGGCACCGCTCATCGCGGCGGCGTAGGCCACCGCAGCGAAGACCCACCGGGCCCGGCGTCCGCGCAACCCCATGTAGAGGAAGGACAACCAGGGCAACCCGACCGCGGGGATCGCCAGCCACCAGGAGTTCGCCGCCCGCCACGTCCGGCTCCGCAGCCGACGCGACACGAGTTCCGGCGGCGCCTGCGCCGGGCCGCGTCGCACGACCTTCCCCTCGACCGCCGCCGCCCGCCGCAGCGCCCGCGAGGGGCGCTGGTCGGACCGGGACGGGGCCACGGAACTCACCGTGGGCCTTCGAGCGCGGGGCCGGAGCCCTGCTCACCGTTGCGCGCCCGCTCGAGGTAGGAGCGCGAGCGGTGCACCTGGCCCTCGAGGGCGTCGACGGTGTTCGCCATGCTGACCACGGCCTGCTGCTTGAACGTGTCGATGGCGTCCATCGTCGCGAAGACGTTGTCGAACGCCTTCTGCAGCGTCGCGACGTCCACCATCGCCGTCGAGGCCTGCTCGTGGATCTGCGCGGTCTGCTGCTTGAGCATCTCCGACGTCGACAGGATCATCTGGTTCGTCGTCGTGTTCAGGGCGTTGATCTGGTCGAGCACGAGCTTCTGGTTGGCCAGCGCCTGCGCGACGATCACGGCGGTCCGCAGCGCCGCGACGGTCGTCGTCTGCGCCCGGTCGACCCCCTTGATGAGCTCGATGTTGTTCTTGCGCACCAGGTCCAGCGCGAGGTAGCCCTGCACGCTGACGGCGAGCTGGGTCAGCAGGTCCTGGTGGCGCTGGCGGATCGGGAAGAGCGCGTCGGAGGTGAGCGCGTCGGCGGCCTGCGGGTTGGTGGCCCGGACCTCGTCGATCTTCGCCACCGTCGCGGCGTCCAGCGCCTTGGCCAGCGTGGAGTACTCGGTGAGCTTGCCCATCGTGGTCCACAGGTTCTGCTTCTCGGACTCGATCGAGGCGTTGTCCTTGCGCAGCTCGTCCTGGCCGCTCGCGAGCGCCTTGATGATCGCGTCGAGCTGGCTCTGGGCGTCCTGGTAGCGCTCGAAGTAGCGCTGGATCTTGTTGCCCATCGGGATGATCCCGAGGATCTTCTTCGCCCCGTGCAGGTCGGCGCGGCCCGGGTCGAGGTTGGTGACGGTCTGGCGCAGTTCCAGCAGCGTGTTCGCGACCTTGACCTGGGCATCGGCGCCCGGTCCGGTGGCCTTCTGCCCCTTGGCGCCCGCGAGGCTGGACTGCGGGCGTTCCAGCATCCGGTTCGAGACCTGCGCGGAGGAGCGGACCTCCTGCTCGCCCATGCGCGTGATGTCGTCGACCTTCTTCTGGAAGGCGGGACTGCGCGGGTCCTGCGCCGCGAGGTCGGCGACGAAGGCCTGCGCCTTGCGCTGCAGCTCGACCCGGGTGGCCTCGTCGAGCGGGATCATGCCCTCGGCCTGCTCGTCGGCCACCACCGGCACCGGTGCGGGCGGCGTCAGCTGCAGGTCCGAGACCGGCGCCGGCACCGGTGCGGCCGGCGGGTTCAGCGGCTTGCTCAGGTCCAGCGACTCCGACATCAGGCGGTTCCCCTCGTGTGTTCCGTGCGTGCCACCCGCGCCTCCCCCGGGCTCGTTGCCGATCCTAGGTCCGCCACGGGCGGTCGTCCGATCCTGGCTGAGGGTGAGGCCCGGGGCATCCACCCCTCGGTGGAGAGATCCGCGGCGACCGTCGTCCTCCCGTCGGGGACCACCCCCGACGACGCCCGGCGCAGGTCAGGGGTGCCCCCCTACCGCGGTAGCGCCACGATCAGGGGGATCCCGGGGTCACCAGTCGTTCTCCTCGCGGTCCTTGCGGTCGTTCTCCTCGGTCCGCGCCCGCGCCGACTCCAGCGCGTGCTGGGCCTCCGCGCGGGAGGCGTAGGGCCCGAGCAGGTCCTTGTTCTGTCCCCGCTTCTCCAGCTCCTGGACCTCGCCGGTGTTCACGTCGTAGAACCACTCCGTCGCCATGGAGGCATCCTGGCGCGTGGGGGCCGAGTGCGCACCCGACCTAGACTCGGCCCCATGAGCACGGGCACCGCGACAGCACCCATCGGCACCCTGGTGCCCGGCACGATCTCCCCGCGCCGGCCGGTTCCGCCGCAGATCGACCGCCCCGAGTACGTCGACCAGCAGGCGCCGCTGCCCTACAAGGGCCCGAACGTCATCGACGCCGAGGGCATCGAGCGCATCCGGCGCTCCAGCAGGCTCGCGGCGCAGGCGATGGCTCTGGTGGCCGAGAGCATCGTCCCGGGCACGACGACGGACGAGCTGGACCGGATCGGGCACGAGTTCCTCTGCGACCACGGCGCCTACCCGTCGACGCTGGGCTACCGGGCGTTCCCGAAGGCGTTGTGCAGCAGCGTCAACGAGGTCATCTGCCACGGGATCCCGGACTCCACGGTGCTCCAGGACGGCGACATCGTGAACCTGGACATCACCGCCTACCTGGACGGGATGCACGGCGACACCAACGCGACCTACCTCTGCGGCGACGTCGACGAGGAGTCCCGGCTGCTCGTCGAGCGCACCCACGAGGCGACGATGCGGGGCATCAAGGCCGTCGCACCGGGACGGGCCATCAACGTCATCGGCCGGGTCATCGAGAAGTACGCCAAGCGCTTCGGGTACGGCGTCGTGCGCGACTTCACCGGCCACGGCGTCGGGCCGGCGTTCCACACCGGGCTGATCGTCCCCCACTACGACGCCGCGCCCTCGCACGCGCTGGTGATGGAGCCCGGCATGGTCTTCACCATCGAGCCGATGCTGACGCTGGGCACCCACGACTGGGACATGTGGGAGGACGGCTGGACGGTCGTCACGAAGGACCGCAAGCGCACCGCCCAGTTCGAGCACACCCTCGTGGTGACCGACACGGGCGCGGAGATCCTCACCCTTCCCTGACCCTGGCGTAGCCCCCAGGTCGTGGTCGGCGGCGGGAAGATCAGCCCTGGGTAGCGCGACGGGGACGGGGGCCGGGGCGTTGGATGGTCGTAGCCGGCACACCCCGGCGGACGACCCGAAGGAGCCCCACCCGTGAGCAGCACCGACCTCTCCCGCCCGACCTCCGGCAAGCTGATCGCCGGCGTCTGCGCCGGCCTCGGACGCCGGTTCGGACTGTCCAGCAACGTGGTGCGGGCGCTGTTCGTCGCCTCCTGCATCCTGCCCGGACCGCAGTTCCTCGTGTACATCGCGCTGTGGATCGTCATGCCGAAGGACACCGGTCGCTGACGGGCCTAGGCTCGCGCTCGTGACCAGCAGCGAGACGCACGCAACGACCACCCCCCCGACCGGCAGGGTCGGTCTCGGGGTGGACATCGGAGGTTCCGGCATCAAGGCGGCCCCGGTCGACCTGGAGGCCGGTGAGTTCGCCGCCGAGCGCGTGCGGATCGAGACCCCGCAGCCGGCGACCCCCGCGGCGGTGGCACCGGTCGTGGCCGAGGTGCTGGCGGGGTTCGACGTCCCCGGGGACACCCCGATCGGCATCACCTTCCCCGCCGTCATCCAGCACGGGATCGCGCGCAGCGCCGCGAACGTCGACGAGTCCTGGATCGGGACCGACGCGGAGACGCTGTTCTCGGAGGTCCTCGGCCGTCCGGTCCTCGTCGTCAACGACGCGGACGCCGCCGGGTACGCGGAGACGCAGTTCGGCGCGGCGAAGGGCGTCCACGGGGTCGTCCTGGTGACGACGCTGGGCACCGGCATCGGCACGGCCCTCATCGTCGACGGGCGGCTCGTCCCGAACACCGAGCTCGGGCACCTGGAGATCGACGGTCACGACGCGGAGAAGAAGGCCGCCGACGCAGCCCGCGAACGCCACGACCTGTCCTGGTCGCAGTGGGCGAAGCGCCTGCAGCGCTACTACTCCCACCTCGAGGACCTGCTGTGGCCGGACCTCATCGTCGTCGGCGGCGGGGTGAGCAAGAAGCACGAGAAGTTCCTGCCGCTGCTGGACCTGCGCACCCCGATCGTGCCCGCGACCCTGCGCAACGACGCGGGGATCATCGGTGCGGCGGCCCTCGCCGCCGCCCGGGCGGCCGACCGCGGCTGACCTTCCGGTCATGGCCCGGGCGCACTAGTGTCCGGGCCATGACTGACGCGACGCCGCGGCTGAAGTTCGGGCTCTTCGTTCCCCAGGGCTGGAAGCACGACCTGGTGGGCGTGGACCCCGTCGACCACTGGAAGGTCATGAGCGGTCTGGCGCAGCGCGCCGACCGCGGTGACGTCTGGGACTCGATCTGGGTCTTCGACCACTTCCACACCGTTCCCGAACCCACTGACCAGGCCACCCACGAGGCGTGGAGCCTGATGGCCGCCTTCGGGGCGGTGACCTCCCGCATCCGCCTCGGGCAGATGTGCACCTGCATGAGCTACCGCAACCCCGCCTACCTGGCCAAGGTCGCGACCACGGTCGACGTCGTCTCCGGCGGCCGCCTCAACATGGGGATCGGCGCGGGCTGGTACGAGCACGAGTGGCGCGCCTACGACTACGGGTTCCCCGGTGCCGGTGAGCGCCTGGCCCGCCTCGACGAGGGCGTGCAGATCATGCGCCAGATGTGGACCGAGGGGATCTCCACCTTCGCGGGCAAGCACTACACGACGGACGGTGCGATCAACCGTCCGCTGCCCGTGCAGGAGGGTGGGATCCCGCTCTGGATCGCCGGGGGTGGGGAACGCAAGACGCTGCTGACCGCGGCGAAGTACGCCGACTACACGAACTTCGACGGGACCCTCGAAGGGTTCACGCACAAGTCCGCCGTCCTGGCCCAGCACTGCGAGGACATCGGGCGCGACTACGCCACGATCACCCGCTCGGCCGACTACAACATCGCCATCGGCCGCGACGAGGCCGAGGTCGCCGACCGGATCGCGGCGCGCCGTGCGCAGCTCGAACCGCACGTCAGCGCCGAGGCCGTCGACCGTGACCTCGCGAGCCTCGCCCCGGGGTCGGCGGGGGTCGGCACCCCGGAGCAGATCGTGGAGAAGTTGCGGCCCCTGCTCGACGCGGGCCTGGGGTACGCGAACTTCTACTTCCCCGAGGCCGCGACCGACACCAGCGGCATCGAGTTGTTCGAGCGCGAGGTCGTGCCGGCGCTGCTCGGCTGAGCGTCACGGGTACTGCTGCAGGGCAGGGGTTCCGGGACCTGCGGCAGTACCCGTTCCCGTCCGGTCGGGGTCAGCGGGAGCCCGCGTCGGGTCGCTGGGCGGAGTTCACCGCGTGGACCACGGACCGGAACAGCGGGACACCGGCGACGTAGCACAACGCCTCGAGAACACCGAGACCGGTGAGGACCCCGTCGGAGGCGGTGTCGGAGAGCCGCAACGAGATCCCCCCGGCCAGACCGGCGAGGACCCAGGCCGTCCACCAGAGCCGCAGCGGTGCCTCGACACCCCGGGGTGCCCGACGACGGGACGCGGTCCAGACGTCCTCGACCAACTGGCGGGGGACGAAGAACCACGCGATCGGCGTGAACCAGCCGAACCACGCCCACACCGCCGCCCGGCGGTGCGGCACGGCCGGGGTGATGCGCTGGGCGTTGCGACGGGCCCGGCCCAGCCAGAGCGCGGTGACGACCAGGGCGGCGAGCAGACCGCCGTAGAAGCCCGCGCCCCCCACCAGCAGCGCCACCCACCCGGCGAGGGAGTCGCCCAGGAGCAGACCCGCCGCGCAGACGACGTCCGCGGCTGCCACGACGACGGCGAGCACGACCGCGGCCTGGCCGAGTCCGGCGACGGCTTCGAGTCCCACGACCCGGGGCTCGACCGGCTGCGCAGCGCCACGGAACCCCTGCGGGACGGAACCTCCGTGGCCGCCACCGGGACGCGCGTCCGGCACGGGGGGCGCCGGGACACCGAACTGCGCGACCGGTCCTGCGCCGGGGCCGGCGGCGAAACCCCCGGCGCCCGGGTCGAACTCCCCGCGCGGTGGGGCGAAGAAGGGCAGGTCGCTCACCGGTCGCCTCTCCGGCGGTCCCCCGGGTCGGTGCTGCTGGCCGCTCACTCGTTCGTCCTCCTGCTCGCCGGCTGGGTGCGAGACCCGGTGGATCTCCTGCGTCTCCTCGGTCGCGCGGGACCACCACTGCAGTGAGCGCGATCACGGACCACCCGGTCGGACGAAGGAATCAGCCGTGTGCGCCAACGACTCCAGGAGCAGGCATGCTTGCGCCGTGGACCTCGACACCCTCCCGGAGGAGACCCCGGTCAGCTGCGCGTTCTGCGGTTCCCGGGAACCGGACGCCGACGTCCGGACCCAGGAACGGCTGGGGGTGCAGGTGGCGGTCTGCGCGGCCTGCCGGGAGCGTTTCGCGGGGGCGAACGCGCCGGCGACGAAGGCTCCGGTGCTCGAGGAACCGCGTGGCCTGCCGCCGACGCTGGGCCAGCAGTCGGGTGCCGTCTTCGCCCTCGTCCAGCGGATGGCGAGGATCGCCGCGGACCGTCCGTACACCGAGGAGGAGTGCGAGCACTGCGGTCACCTCGTGCACCACTACCGCGACAGCGCGGGTACCGACGTCGGGCTGGCCAAGGAATCGGTGCTCGCGGTGAGCGTCCCGGCCGACGAACGCTGGCGGGTGGTCGCGGACCGGGCCGTCACGGTCGCCGAGCTGGAGGCGGACGACGGGTACGACGAGGACGACGAGGACCAGGTCGGCGCGCGGGTGCGGCACGCGGTGGTCTGCCCCGCGAACCCCGCACCCGCGAACCCCCGGCTGGCACGGATGTGGAACGCCCACCGCACCCCGCCGTCCCCCGACCACTGACCCGTGATCCCGCGGGGAGACCCAGCGGGATCACGGCGCGGGGTGGAGGGTCAGTCCTCGTCGGTGACGAGGACGAGCTCCTGCACGACGTTGCCGCGGGTCGCACGGCTGTAGGGGCAGGTCTGGTGCGCGGCGTCGAGCAGGTCGCGCGCGACGGACTCCTCGAGACCGGGCAGCTGCGCCTCGATCTTGACGGCGAGGTCGATGCCCTCGGCCATGCCACCGGTCACCCCGACGGTGACCGAGACGGCCGACTCCGAGACGTCCACCTTGCGCATGCGGGCGATGCCCTTGAGCGCGCTGTGGAAGCACGCCGCGTAACCGGCGGCGAACATCTGCTCGGGGTTCGTGCCGGGACCGTCGTCGCCGCCCATGCCCTTGGGGATGGAGAGGCTGACGTCGAGGCGGTCGTCGGAGGAACTGACCCGGCCGTCGCGGCCGCCCCACGCGGTTGCGGTCGCTTCGTACATGGTCGCCATCGCGGAACTCCTTCGCTTTGATGCACCAGGCTGGTACGTGAATAGGATGGCACGGTGCAGACCGCAAGGCGAGGCCGCCCCCGCGACCCGGAGATCGACGCCCGGGTGCTGACCGCCGCCGTCGAGGAACTCGCCGAGAAGGGCATCGCCGGGTTCAGCACCCGCGGGGTCGCGACGCGGGCCGGGGTCGACCGCCGCGGGGTGGGGGCGCGCTGGCCCAGCACCGAGGACCTCGTCGTCGACGCGCTGGCGAGCCTCACCGCCCGGCTGGAACCCCCGCTCACCGGGTCGCTGCGCAGCGACCTGGAGCTCCTCCTGCCCCCCATCGCGGCCGCGCTCTCGGGTCGCCGCCGCCAGGTCCTGCAACGCTGCGTCGACGAGGTGGCGACGTCGCCGGCCATCACCGAACGGTTCCGCCGCGACCACGTCGACCGGTGCGCCGCCGTCCTCGAGGACGCCTTCCACCGCGCCGCGGCCAGGGGTGAGCTCGTCGAGGCCACCACCCCGGCGCAGGCGACGGAGCTGCTGATGGGCTCGCTCCTGCTGCGCTCCCTGACCGTCGGCGACGCGGCCGTCGACGACCGCTCGCAGCGCGACGTCCTCGAGCACGTGCTCGGACTGGTGACCCGCGGAAGGCACTCAGCGCGACGAGCGTGACGGTCCGGCTGACCGGGTGACGCTGTAGGTCCGGGCGGGTGACGCCCGCTGCAGCCGGCGCCGGATCGGCCGACAACCTTGCAGTGCAGCAACAGAGTGACGCGCTCGCGTCGTGGTGGCGACAGTTGGAACCGGCCGTGCAGGGCGACCTGTTGACCCTGTCCCCGCACGCCCACCTGCCCGCGGACCTGGCCGCCGAACTGCGGTCCTTCGGTGTCGACGTCTCCGACGTGGGCCTCGCGCTGCGCCTCGGCGACCGGGCCTTCGTCGTCCACGCCCAGCCGCGGGCGTTCCAGGACTTCCTGGCCGCGGCCCGCATCTGGGCGGCGATCTGGACCAGGGTGTGAGCGGACGAGCCGGCCTGTAAGCCGGATCCTGTACCCGCTCCGGGGAGCGGGCGGCGACCATCCCTCTAGGACGTGCGTTGCCGCACGCCTCAAGCGACCTACCCGACGACTCGGGCGGGCAGCCCTCGAACGCCGTCTGTCTGGTCTTGCTCCGGGTGGGGTTTACCTAGCCGCACTGGTCACCCAGCACGCTGGTGGTCTCTTGCACCACCGTTTCACCCTTACCCCTCCGCCGGAGCGGAGAGGCGGTCTGCTCTCTGTGGCACTGTCCCGCGGGTCACCCCGGGTGGCTGTTGGCCACCACCCTGCCCTGTGGAGTCCGGACTTTCCTCGGCGATCGGGTCACCCCGATCGACGCGGTCGCCCGGCCGACTCGTCCTCCAGGAAGCTTAGAGCATCACCCCGTAGGCTCCCGCCTCGTGCTCGTGCTGCTCCCCCCGTCGGAGACCAAGTGGGCGGGCCCGCGACGCGGCACGCCCGTCCGTCTCGACGCGTTGTCGTCCCCCGAACTCACCGCGGCCCGGGAGCAGGTGCTCGACGCGCTCGTCGAGGTCTCCGCCCGACCCGACGCCCCCGAGGTCCTGGGCGCCGGGGCGAGCCTCGCCGACGTCGTCGCCGCCAACACGACGCTGCGGACCCGACCGGCCGCGAAGGTGTCGCAGGTCTACACCGGCGTCCTCCACGACGCCCTCGGCCTCTCGACCCTGCCCGCGGCGGCGGCCCGGAGGGTGCTGGTCTTCTCCGCCCTCTGGGGGGTCCTGCAACCCCGCGACCGGGTCCCCGGCTACCGGCTCTCGATGGGCACGAGCCTGCCGGGGATCGGTCCGCTGGCCTCCTTCTGGCGCCCGCGGCTCACCGCGGTGCTCGCACCCGAGGGCGTCGTCGTCGACTGCCGTTCCTCCACCTACGCGGCGGCGTGGGTCCCCGGGGGCGAGACCGCCGCCCGCACCGTCGGGGTCCGCGTCCTCGCCGGCGGGAAGGTCGTCTCGCACTCCGCCAAGCACACCCGCGGCCTGGTCGCCCGGCACCTGCTCACCCGCGGGGGTCGCGCCCCGAAGAGCCCCGGCGCCCTGCACGACGCCGTGTCCGAGGCGTTCGACGCGAAGCTGCTCGAACCGGCACGACGCGGGGGTCCCTGGACCCTCGAGGTGGAGGCACGCTGACGTGTGGTGGATCTGCGGGCTCGCCGGGGTCGCCGTCGTCGCGACCGGTCTGCTGGGGGGTGACGGCTTCCACGAGGTCGCCGGACGCGCCGCCCCCGTCCTCGCCTTCCTGCTGGCCGTCACGGTCGTGGCCGAACTCGCCGACGCCGCGGGGGTCTTCGACGCGGCCGCCCGGCTCGCGGCCCGCGCGGGTCGTGGCCGGACCTGGCTGCTGTGGTTGCTCGTCGTGGTCCTGGGCACCCTCGCGACGGTCGTCCTGTCGCTGGACACCACCGCGGTCCTGCTCACCCCGGTCGTCCTCGCCCTGGCCGCGCAGCTGGAGCTGAACCCGTTGCCGTTCGCGGTGACGACGGTGTGGCTGGCGAACACGACGTCGCTGCTGCTGCCGGTCAGCAACCTCACGAACCTCATCGGCCTCGACACCATGAAGGGTTTCGGGGTCTCCGGGACGGCGGGTTTCACCGCCCTCACCTGGGCACCGTTCCTGGCCGGTCTGGTGGGTGCCGTGCTCGTCCTCGGGCTCGCGCACCGACGGTCCCTGCGCGGGTCCTACGGCGCACCACCCCCTGCGCCGGAACGGGATCCGGTGACGTTCTGGACGGCGGCCGTCGTCTGCTGCCTGCTCGCACCGGCCTTCGTCAGCGGCATCACCCCGGCGATCCCCGCCGCCATCGCCGCCGTCGTGCTGGCCGTGGTGTTCGCGGTCCGCAAGCGCGACGCCCTGAGGTTCTCCCTGCTCCCCTGGCGGACGGTCGTCCTGGTGAGCGGGTTGTTCCTGGTCGTCGAGACGGCGCAGGTCCACGGCCTCGAGGACCTGCTGCGACCACTCGCCGGGACGGGTGAGGGGTTCCTGGACCACCTGCAGCTCGCCGGGACGGCCGCCCTGACCGCCAACGTCGCCGACAACCTCCCCGCCTACCTCGCGGTGGAACCCCTCGCGGGCAGCGCCCACCGGCTCGTCGCCGTGCTGATCGGGGTGAACCTCGGACCGCTCGTGACCCCCTGGGCCTCGCTCGCGACGCTGCTCTGGCTGGACCGCTGCAAGGCCCGCGGGGTGACGATCTCGTTGCCGCGCTTCGCCCTGCTGGGTCTGGTCGGCGTCGTGGTCTGCGTCCCGCTCGCCGTCGCCGCCCTGCAGCTCACCCGCTGAACGGCGGCGCCGTCGTCCCCCGCACGACGAGGCGGGTGGGGAAGCACCCCGTGTCGCGCACCGGGCGCCCCTGCAACAGGTCCAGGACCTTCTGCCCCGCAGCGGACCCGAGCGCCTCCGGGTCCTGGGCCACCGTCGTCAGGTCCGTGAGCTCGGCCAGCGGGTGGTCGTCGATCCCGATCACCGACATGTGCCGGGCGACCTCGATGCCGGCGCGCCGCAGGCTGCGGATGGCCCCCAGGGCCACCTCGTCGGAGAAGGCGAACACCCCGGTCGGGGACCGACGACCGGACAGCAACCGGTCCATGCCCTGCGCCCCGCCGCGCGAACCCCCCGACCACGAGACGACGAGTTCCTCGTCCACGGGGATTCCCGCCATCGCCATCGCCGTCCGGTACCCCTCCTCGCGGTCCTGCTGCGCCTGCCAGGCACGGTCGGAGTCGGCGACGGTGTTCAGCATCGCGATGCGCCGGTGGCCGAGCTGGAGCAGGTGGTTGACGGCCTGCTGCGCGGCGAGGACGTCGTCGACGGAGACGGACGGCACGGTCTCGGAGTGGCTGCCCGCGGCGACGGCCACCACCCCGGCGTCGTCCAGCTTGGCGAACTCCCCCGGGGTCAGCGCGATCGCGACGACGACGAGGGCGTCCACCTTGCGGCGCACCGGCATCCGGGCGAAGAACTCGACCCGGTCGTCCGGGTCGTCGACGCAGCGCACGAGGAGGTCGAGACCGGCGGGGCGGAGTCTGCGTTCGAGCCCCAGGACGACGGAGCTGCCGTACCAGGTGGTCAGGTCGTGCAGGACGACGGCCACCCTGCCGGTGGAACGCCCGGCCAGCGCGGCGGCCTCCGGGTTCACGACGTAGTCGAGTTCCGCCGCCACCTCCCGGATCCGCTCACGCGTCGCCGCGCTCACCCCTTCGAGGCCACGCAGCGCCCGGGACACCGTGCCCAACGAGACCCCCGCGCGCTCGGCGACGTCCGCCATGCGGACCTCGGACACCGGGGGCTGGGAACGGCTCCCGGGTCGGGACGGAGAACGCGACGTCGCGGGCATGGCAGGAATGCAACACCCGGAAACCCGCCCCGGTCCAGTTCCCGCCCTGCGGACCGGGTCCCACAATCGCCTGTGTTACCAAAGTGCAACGCAAGCGCTTGCGGAGCACTGACCTGCGGATTCGTACACGCAACCGCTTGCGTGGCGGCCGGTTGCGCGTTGACGCTCGGGAACCGTCGGGTGTGTAGTGCTCCAGCCGGTCCGGGTTCGCCGTGGAACCCCGGTCGAAGGCACCCGGACGCGCCGGAGTGCCCTGCTGCACTCCCGGCGGGAGTTCCCGCCTGCTCTCGACGAAGAGGAGAACGCTGTGTTCGGCAAGTCCCGCCTTTCGCGCAAGGCCACCCACTCCCTCGCCCTCGCGGCGAGCAGCATCCTCGTCCTCGCCGCCTGCGGCGGCGGCAACGACTCCGGCGGGTCCGGCGACGCCGCCGCCGCCGGGAACTCCACCGGTCCCATCACCTACGTGCAGGGCAAGGACAACAGCAACATCGTCCAGCCGGCCGTCGACAAGTGGAACGCCGCGCACCCCGACGAGAAGGTCACGCTCAAGGAGCAGACCGACCAGGCCGACCAGCAGCACGACGACCTCGTGCAGAACTTCCAGGCCAAGAACGCCGACTACGACGTCGTCAGCGTCGACAACATCTGGACGTCGGAGTTCGCGGCCAAGGGGTGGCTGCAGCCCCTCACCGGTGAGTTCGCCCTGGACACCTCGGGTCTGCTGCCGGCGACCGTCACCGCCGAGACCTACAACAAGACCCTCTACGCCGGCCCCACCAGTTCCGACGGCGGCCTGCTCTACTACCGCAAGGACCTCGTGCCCACCCCGCCGAAGTCGTGGGACGAGATGATGTCCATGTGCAGCATCGCGAAGCAGAACAGCATCGACTGCTACGCCGGGCAGTACTCCCAGTACGAGGGCCTCACCGTGAACGTCGCCGAGGCCATCAACACCTTCGGCGGTTCGGTCCTGTCCGAGGACGGCAAGAAGGCCACCGTCGACACCCCCGAGGCCAAGAAGGGCCTGGACGCCCTGGTGACGGCGTTCCAGGACGGCAACATCCCCAAGCAGGCCACCACCTACCAGGAGGAGCAGGGCCGGCAGTCCTTCGAGGACGGGAAGCTGCTGTTCCTGCGCAACTGGCCCTACGTCTACAGCCTGGCCAAGACCGACGGCTCCTCGACGGTGAAGGACACCTTCGGCGTCGCGGTGCTCCCCGGCGGCGGTGACGGCAAGCCGGGCGCGTCGAGCCTCGGCGGTCACGCCGCGGCCGTCAGCGTGTACTCCGACCACAAGAAGACGGCCTTCGAGTTCGTCAAGTTCCTGGAGTCCGAGGAGATCCAGAAGGACTGGCTGACCAAGGGCTCCGCGGCCCCGGTCATCGCCTCCCTCTACGACGACCCCGCGCTCGTCCAGCAGTTCCCGTACCTGCCCGAGCTGAAGACCTCCATCGAGAACGCCGTGCCGCGGCCCGTGACGCCGTTCTACCCGGCCGTCACCAAGGCCATCCAGGACAACGCCTTCGCGGCGGTGTCCGGCAGCAAGACGACCGACGCCGCGCTGAAGGACATGCAGGCCTCGCTCCAGAACGCCATCTCCGGCGGCAAGTGACCCGGAAGCCGTGAACCGGGGGCGGGACGCCGACGTCCCGCCCCCGGTGACGAGTCCTGAGGAGGACCCATGAGCTCCACGTCCGGTGTGGCCACCGGCGAGTTCGCGCAGGGCAAACCCCCGCTGAACCCCTCGGGGAAACGCGCCAGCCTGCACGACGGTTCCGGACGGCGTGCCGCCGTCCTCATCGCCCCCACCCTGATCCTGCTCGCCATCGTCATCCTGTACCCGGTCGTCTCGGCCGTCTCCCAGTCGTTCACGAAGGACGCCGGGCTCGACCCGAACACCGGGATGTTCGTCGAGGGCGGGTTCGCCGGCGTCTCGAACTACAAGCTGTGGCTCCTGCAGGACTGCGGCGGCGGCGCCTTCTCGTGCCCGCCCGGGACCCTCGGGTCGCAGTTCTGGACCGCGACGGGTGTGACGTTCCTGTTCACCGTCGTGGCCGTCTCGCTGGAGACGGTGCTGGGGTTCGTCTTCGCCCTCGTCATGCACCGCAACTTCAAGGGCCGGGCCATCCTGCGCGCGAGCGTCCTGGTGCCGTGGGCGATCCCGACGGCGGTCACCGCCAAGCTCTGGTACTTCATCTTCGCCTACGACGGGATCGCCAACAAGGTCCTCGGGACGAACATCCTGTGGACCGGGGAGGGGTGGCCGCCCAAGGCGGCGATCATCATCGCCGACACCTGGAAGACGGCCCCGTTCATGGCCCTGCTGATCCTCGCCGGTCTGCAGGTCATCGACGGCAGCGTCTACGAGGCCTCCAAGATGGACGGCGCGGGCGCGTGGCAGCGGTTCCGCTACATCACCCTGCCGCTGGTCCGTCCGGCCCTCATCGTCGCGGTGCTCTTCCGCACCCTGGACACCCTGCGCATGTACGACCTCCCGAAGATCCTCACCGGCGGGGCCGGAGACACCTCGACGTTGTCGATGCTCGTCGTCGACCAGGTCCGGACGGGTTTCAACGCCGCCTCGGCGTTGTCGACGCTGACGTTCCTCATCGTGTTCGCGGTGGCGTTCGTCTTCATCAAGTTCCTGGGCGCGAACGTCACCGAGCAGCGGGCACCGAAGACGAAGAAGGCGGTCTGAGATGGCGATCACGTCCCGCAGCACCGCGACCGGGCGCAGCGGCAAGGTCACCGCGTCCGGCGTGGAGGTCGTCCAGCGCCGCAACGTCCCGGGCGCCGTCCTCACCTACGCCGGGGTGGTGCTCATCTGCCTGTGGGGCCTGCTGCCCTTCTACTGGATGATCGTCACGAGCTTCCGCGACGTCGGCTTCACCTTCGACACCACCCCGTGGCCGACGCACGTCACCTGGGAGAACTACAGCACCGCCTTCTCCACCGCCCGCGGCAACCACTTCGGCCGGGCCCTGCTGAACAGCGTGGTCATCGGGGTCATCACGACCGTGGTGGGTCTGATCGTCGGCGTGTTCACCGCCTACGCCCTGGCGCGGCTGGAGTTCCGCGGGAAGTTCTACGTCCTGGGCCTGATCCTGGGGGCCTCGATGTTCCCCGGCGTCGCCCTCGTCACCCCGCTGTTCCAGCTGTTCACCAACATCGGCTGGATCAACACCTACCAGGCCCTCATCATCCCGGACATCTCGTTCATCCTGCCGCTGACGGTCTACACGCTGACGGCGTTCTTCACCGAGATGCCCTGGGAGCTGGAGGAGTCCGCGCGCATGGACGGGTGCACCCCCGGCCAGGCCTTCCGCAAGGTCATCCTGCCGCTGGCCGCCCCCGGGATCTTCACCACCGCGATCCTGGCCTTCACCGCGGCCTGGAACGAGTTCCTGCTCGCCAGTCAGCTGGGTGGGGACAAGGTGCAACCGGTCACCGTCGCGATCGCCAGCTTCGCCGGGGCCCAACCCCACCAGGAGCCGTACACCGCGGTCATGGCGGCCGGGACGATCGTCACCGTCCCGCTGATCATCATGGTGCTGGTGTTCCAGCGCCGCATCGTCTCCGGCCTGACCGCCGGCGGCGTCAAGAGCTGACGCACCCCTCTCGGACAGGAGACCGCCGTGCCCCCCTCCCCCCGCCCCGGCGCCACGACCGACGTCGTCCGCGCACGCCGGAACGCGCAGCACCTGGAGACGTTCGGTGGTCTCCTCGTCGCGATGACGGTCCTCGTCCTCGGCGTGACGATCCACGCCGAGGTCACCGGGGCCCCGGCGCTCAAGCTCGTCGGGATCCTCGTCCTGCTGCTCCTGGCCGACGTCGTGGTCGTCCGCGCTGCCCGCTCGCAGCGAGGACGCGCCGAGCGGTGAACACCACCTGGTGACGGTGGGCCGTCGTCCACCAGGTCGACGCCCGCTCCTGCGGCCGTCCCCCGCGCCACCCGCGCCGGGATCACCGCGCGCATCCCCCACCCGGTGCGTCTGACGTCCACCAGCAGGACCACCCGGGATCGACCCTGACCTCCTACCGCGAGGCCCCCGCCCGGTGACCGGAACGGCAGGGGCGGAGGAACCGGAGTTCCTACCGGTCCCCGAGGGCGTCGTCGCGTTCCGGCGCCCCGGCGGGTGGGTCCGCACCCCGAACTCCACCACCGACGCCGTCCCGCTCCCCCGGGCCGTGTCGTCCTCCGCGGCGGGGAGAACCCGACGGACCACCTGGCCGGTGAGACGGCGGTCTGGTCCCTGCCCTGGGGCCTCACGCGGCGAGGATCGCCGTGACGGCCTCCAGGGTCGGGCTGCCGGGGACGAGGTAGTCGTCGTGGTCGCAGTCGGCGGGGACCGGGAGTTCCCGGACGCCGGGCGACCCGATCGGATCCGTCCCGAGCCCGAACGCGGCGAGCCGGACGTGCGGGACGAACCGGATCGGGTCGGCGGAACCCCTCGCCGCCCAGCGCTGCACACCGTCGGGCAGGCGGCCGTCGCCGACGCCGGGTGAGGCCAGGTCGACGACGTCGTCGACGCCGTGGGCGGCTCCGTCGGCGAGCGCCGCGGCGCAGACGGCGCTGCCGTAGCTGTGGCAGACCAGGACGACGTGGTCGGCGGAGGTGTTGCGCACCAAGCTGTCGAGGAAGGTCCGCAACCGCCGCCCGCCGACCTCGGCGAGACCGGACTCGGCCGCCGAGAGGTTCAGGCCGGCCGGACCGACGTAGTCGGCCCAGGCGATGACGGCCGCGTCGGGATCGGCGTCGGCGAGCGCCACCGCACCCGCCCGCAGGGTTCCGTGGTCGAAGGTCGTGAGGTCGGTGCCGACCCCGCCGACGGCCACGGCGACGTCGCGGGCGGTGCCGAGGTCGCCGAAGACCTCGGTGACGAGTCCGCGTCCGGTCCGGTCGTGGGTGAGGAACTGTCGTCCGGCGGTCCGGGGGTGCTCCCCGTACGACGTCGGGACGGTCGTGACGGGCGGGGCGGTGGTCTCGATCGACGGCGAGAACCCGAGCAGGGCGAGGCTCAGCAGGAAGCAGCCGAGAGCGAGCAGCGGCACGGTGGCGGTGCGGAAGGCCTGGACGAGGGGCAGCACGGGCACGAGGGACTCCCAGGGGTACGTGAAGTCGTTGCGGCGCAACACCTCGACCCTCGCGATCCGGCCGACGGACTCCCAGGGCGCGAACCGACCTCTTCACCCTCGTGGCCCCCGCCCGGGAGGGGTCGTGCCAGCACGAGGGACGTCATCGGAGCGGGCCGCTACCGTCGGGCGGGTGGCTGCTCCGGGGACGTTCGCGCGTGCGGTGCTGCGCGCCCCCGTGAGCGCGCGGACGTGGCGCGAGGTGGGCTACCAGGCGCTGGCGTTGCTGCTGGCCCTCGCGGGTCTGCTGGTGCTCGTCCTGCTGCTGCTCGGGGTCGTCCTGTCGCTGACGTTCCTGGGGTTGCCGCTGGTGGCGCTGGCGTTGACCTGCGCGCGCGGGCTCGGTCGGGTGCACCGCGAGCTCGCCCGGCGGGTGCTGCGCGTCGAGGTGGACGAGCCGGGCCCCCGCACCCGTGGGCGGAACCCGCTGGACGGGTTGTTGCGCATCCTGACCGACCCGACGGAGTGGGCCGGGATGGGTTTCCTCATCGTCCAGGCGCCGCTGGCGGTGCTCGGCGCGGTCAGCCCGTTGACGCTGCTGCCAGCGGTGACGGGGAACCTGCTGGGGTCCCACGCCGCGAACACCTCGGAGTTCCCCGGGGTCCTGCTGGTGGGGGTCGTCGTGGTCTTCGGGAGCCCGTGGTCGCTGCGGTTGGCGGTGTGGGTGCAGAGCGTGCTGGTCCGTTCCACGAGCGGACTGGAGGAGGACAGCGACCGGTTGCGGCGCAGTCGGTCCGCCGTCCTCGAGGGGTCCGCGGCGGAGGTTCGGGCCATCGAGCGGAACCTGCACGACGGCACCCAGGCCCGGCTGACGGCGATCGCGCTGCACGTCGACCTGGCCCGCGCCCAGGTGGGCGCCGAGGCCGAGCACGCCCGGGAACTCCTCGACGTCGCGCACACGACGACGCTGGAGGCGATCACCGAACTCCGCACGATCATCCGGGGCATCCACCCGCCCGCCCTGGACGAAGGACTGGGGCCCGCGTTGACGACCCTCGCGGAACAGGCGGGACTCCGTGTCGAGGCCGACGTCGACCTGCGTGCCGCGGTGCTCTCCCCCGCGATCGAGACGATGGCCTACTTCTGCGTCGCGGAACTGCTGGCGAACGTGACCAAGCACGCCGCCGCCGACCGCGCGTGGTTGAAGGCCACGACGACGCGACGGCGGCTGCGGTTGGAGGTGCGCGACAACGGTCGCGGCGGAGCGGATCCGGCTCGGGGCAGTGGACTGCACGGGCTGGAGCGACGGATCGCGACCGTCGACGGGTCGTTGCGGCTGGAGAGTCCCGCCGGGCTGGGCACCCTCGTCCGCCTCGACCTCCCGGTGCGGGCGTGATCCCGTTGCGGGTGGTCCTGGCCGAGGACTCCGCGATCCTGCGCGAGGGCATGGTCCGGCTGGTGGAACTGCGTGGGCACACCGTCGTCGCGGCGGTGGGCGACGGTGAGCAACTCGTCCGGGCCGTGGACGCCGACGTCCCGGACGTCGTCGTCACCGACGTCCGGATGCCCCCGGACCACACCGACGAGGGGCTGCGCGCGGCGCTGGAGTGCCGGCGCCGTCACCCGGGACTGCCCGTCGTGGTGTTCTCGCAGTACGTCGAGAACCGGATCGCGCGCGACCTGCTCGGCGAGTCCGCGGCCGGGGTCGGCTACCTGCTGAAGGACCGGGTCGCGGACTCCGCGGAGTTCCTGGACGCCGTGGAACGCGTCGCCGCCGGGGGGACCGCACTGGACCCCGACGTCGTGGCGCAGCTGGTCCGACGCGGCCGGGACGCGCTGGCCGAGCTCACGCCGCGCGAGCTGGAGGTGCTCGCCGCGATGGCCGAGGGGCTGTCCAACGCCGCCGTCGCGGCCAGGCTGGTGGTCGGCGAGCGGGCCGTGGAGAAGCACGTGGCGGGGATCTTCACCACGCTGGACCTCCCGCCGAGCGCGGAGGAGAACCGCCGGGTGATGGCGGTGCTGCGCTACCTGCGCGGGCGCTGACGCTCACCCGTTCGGCCCACGCCCGTCCGCTGCTCCCCGCACCGCGGGACACGTCCCGTCCGAGCTCTCCCCTACGGTTCTCCGAGCACCACCGCAGACGGCAGGACATGGATCGGGGACCGATGAGCAACATCCGCGACGACCTGGCGCGCGCCACCCAGGCGTTCGCGCGGCCGACGCTCAACCTCCTGCGCCGCCCCAGCGGTCCGCTGGTCGTCGCCGTCCTCACGTGCGCCTTCGGCGGTCAGCGCACCCGCATCCCCGCCGACCGCTTCCACGCCCAGGTCCAGGGGCTGCTGGAGGAGGTGGCGCTGCACGGCCACGAGATCCCCGACACCCCCTCGCGCGAGCTGGTCCGGGCCTGGGTCCGCGAGCAGTGGCTCTCCCTGGCCCCCACGGGCGAGGACGGCGAGGAGGAGTACGCGCTGACCTCGCACACCCAGGACGCGATGGAGCAGGTCTCCCGCCTGTCCGGGCAGCGCGTCCTGCTGGGCGAGTCGCGCATCCGGACCATCCTCGAGGTGGCCCGCCGGTGCGCGCTGGAGGCCACCCAGGACCGCGACGTCCGCGTGCAGCGCCTCGACGAGCAGATCCGCCAGCTCACCCTGGAACGGGACCGGCTGCTGGCGGGTGGCGAGGTGGAGCACGCGTCCCGGGAGCAGATGCTCGGGGAGTACCTCAACCTCGAGGACCTGCTCTCGGCCCTGCCCGGCGACTTCCTGCGGGTCTCCGAGGAGGTCCGCCGCATCCACCGCGAGATCGTGGGCGACTTCCGCGCCGAGACGCGCCCCTCGGGTGACGTCCTCGACGACTACCTGCGCCGGGCCGAGGAGATGCTGACGGAGTCGATGTCCGGACGGGCGTTCGCCGGTGCCGTCGAACTCGTCCGGGACGAGGCGACGGCCCGCGCGCTGGGCTCCGACCTCACCTCGATCCTCGACCACGACTTCGCCGCGGACCTGAGCTCCGAGCAGCGCTCGGCGTTGCGGACGACGTTGGAGACCATCGCGGAGGGCATCGAACTGGTGCTGGAGCAGCGTCGGCGGTTGTCCGCCTCGTTGCGTTCGCACATCCTGCGCCACGACCCGCTGCGCGACCGGGAACTCGACGACGCGCTGCGCGCGGCGGCGGAGGCCCTGACGGGGTGGGTCGCCACCGCCGGGCCCCGGGCCACCCTCGACCTCGACCTGCCGGTGCCCGCGGCCCGGATCGCGATCACCACCCTGCGGACCCGCCTGCACGACCCCGCCGACGACGCCAGCCCCCCGCCGTTGCGCGAGCACGCGGACACCCCCGTCACGTCGTCCTCGCTGGAACAGCTGAAGCGCTGGGGCGGGCCGGACTTCGAGCGGTTGCGCGCCGCCCTGACCGGAGCGCGCGAGGACGGGGTGACCGGCACCGGCGAGCTGTTCGACGAGCTCCCGGACGACCTGCGCCGTCCCGCCGACCTGATGGGGTTGCTGCACCTGGCCGTCTCCGCCGCCGGCGGTGACCCGGACACCTCCCCCGGCGCCACGGTCTACACCACGACCCGCCCCGACGGCGTCGTGCACCGCTTCCGCGGCCCCGACCTGACGTTCACCACCCCTGAGCAGGAGATCGAGACCCCCGCATGAGCACGCACGACGACGAGTGGACCGACGCCGAACCGGAGGCCCTCGAAGCGCTCGACCAGGGGTCGGAGACCACCCTCGACGAGGACGGTCTCTTCCCGGGCGACACCGGCACCCTGCCGCAGGCGGTGCGGGCGGTCCTGGTGCAGCTGCTGAAACGCCGCTACCTCTCCGCCGAGGCGCACCCCCGACCCTGGCGGATCCTGCTGGAGCACCAGCGGGCGGTCCGGGCCCGGCTGAACGACCTGTTCCTCGACCTCGTGATCGACACCGACCACCAGGTCGCCTACAAGCAGCAGGTGGCCGCCCGTGACGGCCAGCGGTTCCCGACCCTGCTCTTCGACCAGCCGTGGTCGAGGGAGGAGACGATCCTGCTGATCTGCCTGCGCCGCCTCGCCCGCTCCCGCGCGGCCTCCGGGGAGGCCCAGGTGTTCGTCGAACGCGCCGAACTCGTCGACGAGGTCGGCCACTTCCGGCCGTTGAGCAGCACCAACCAGGCCCGTGACGAGCAGCAGGCCGCGACGGCCGTCGACAGCCTGCTGCGCCAGGAGGTCCTGCTGCGCACCGGGACGGAGAACCGCTACCGGGTGTCCCCGATCCTGGAACTCCTGCTGCCCGTGGACGTCGTCCAGCGCATCGTCGCCCGGCTCACGGGCCCCGAGACCCCCACCCACGCTTCGCCCGAGGCCCTGCAGGAGACGCTGTGAACGACGGACCGATGATCCCGGGGCTGGCCCTGGCCGGTGCCGGTCACCAGCAGTGGCACGTGGCCCACGTCCAACTGGTGAACTGGGGTGGTTTCGACGGCTACCACCGGGTCGAGTTCGACCCCCGGGCGAACCTCATCACCGGCGCCTCCGGCACGGGGAAGTCGACCACGCTGGACGCCTACATCGCGGTCATGATGAACACCACGACCGCGTTCAACGGCGCCAGCAACGACGCCACCACCGGCCGCGCCCGTTCCTCGACCCAGCGCAACCCGCTGTCCTACGTCCGCGGGAAGCTGGACGAGGTCCTCGACGAGGACACGGGCAGGAACCGCGACGAGACGTTGCGCGGTCGCGACGCCGGCGGGAACGCGACCAACGCCTGGTCCGGTCTCGCCTTCACGTTCCGGCACACGGGAGGTCAGAGCGTCACGACGATGCGGCTGTACTTCGCACCCGCGTCGGCGAAGGACCCCCGCGACGTCAAGGACCACCTCGCGGTGTTCCGCGGTGACTTCGACCTGCGCCGCGTCGAGCCCTTCGCGGAGCGCCGCTTCGACCACAAGCTCCTGCGCCGCCGGTTCACCGGCCTGGAGTTCTACGACTCCTACTCGAAGTTCGCCGCCTTCCTGCACCCCCTGCTGGGCATCGGCGCCGACGGCGACGGCACCGCCGCCATGAAGCTCCTGGGCCGCATCCAGGCCGGCCGCGAGGTCGTCTCCGTCGACCAGCTGTACCGGACGATGGTCCTGGAACGACCGCGCACGTTCGAGGCCGCCGACGCCGCGATCACCCACTTCGCCGACCTCGAGGCGACGTACGAGACGATGAAGACCGCCGAGGAGCAGATCACCATCCTCGGCGAGGTCCCCCGGCTGCACGCCGAACTCCAGGGCGCCCGCGAGGCCATCGCACTCGTCGACGCGCTCGACGCGGTCGGGTCGTCGCGCCACAGCGTGTTCGGGGCGTGGGTCGCCCGCACCGAGCGCGACCTGCTGGACGTCGAGGTCCGCCAGGCCAAGGCCGTCGTCGACGAGGCCACGGAGTCGCTGCGAGCGGCCCGCGCGGCGCGTCTCGCGGTGGACCTGCAGCTCGACGACACGAAGCGACTGCTCGAGGCCCAGGGCGGTGGCGCGCTGGAGTCCCTCGGGCTGCAGGTGAAGGCCGCCGAGCAGGAGCACGCCGACACCGAGGCCGCCTGGAGGCGGTTCGCCGAGCACACCCGCGTCCTCGGCGAGCTCCCCCGGGACCAGGCCGGGTTCACCGCGCAGCAGCGCGCCTCCGCCGACTTCCTGCGCGAACTGCCCGCGACCCTGCAGCGCCTCGACGAGCAGAGCCGGGCCCTCGACGAGTCCGCCGCGCCGGACCTCGCCGACCGGCAGCGGCTCGTCGCCGAGCAGCGCTGGTTCTCGCAGCGGTCCGACCTCGTCCCCCACGACCTCGACGCGGCCCGCAACGCCATCGCCGACCAGCTCGGGATCGCCCCGCAGGACCTCCCGTTCGCCGCCGAACTCCTCGACGTCTCGCCCGAGCACGAGCAGTGGCGCAGCGCCGCGGAACTCCTGCTCGGGGGTTTCGCCCGGACCCTCGTCGTCGAGACCTCGTTGCGTTCCACCTTCCGCGAACGCGTCGACCAGCTCCGGCTGCGCAAGCGGGTGCAGTTCCGCTTCGCCGAGGCCGAGCGCCCGGTACCGGACCTCGACCCGGCGACCCTCGTCGCCAGGCTGCGGGTCGCGGAGGACTCCCCCTACCGGGGGTGGCTCACCGCGCTGCTGGCCCAGGACTTCCCGCACCTCGCGGTCGAGGGGCCGGACGCCTTCCGCGACGACCGCGTGCGGCGCATCACCCTCGCCGGTCAGGTGCAGAACGGCGACCGGGGCGCGCACGGCGGGCAGGACGGCCTGCGGGCGATCCTGGGGTTCTCGCCCCAGGCCCTCCTGCAGCGCATCGGGGACGAGCTCGCGGACGTCGACGCCCGCCTCGCGGGACACCTGCAGCGCCAGCGGGACCTCGCCGGGCAGCGGGAGTCCCTGCTGCGCCAGGAGAAGGCCCACCAGCGGCGCGGGGAGGTCCGCTGGGCCGAGATCGACACGGCGGCGACCGCGGGCGCCATCGCGCGACGCCAGGCCGAGATCGACGCCCTGCTCGTCACGAACGACCAGATCGGGGTGCTGAGCGCCGAACGCGACCGGTTGGAGTCCGAGGCCGACCTCGCCCGGCAGGTCGAGGCCTCGGCGAAGGTCGCGCGCAGGTCCGGCGAGAAGGTCTGGGGCGACCTCGTCGCCGTGCAGGACGAGGTGAACGACCTGCTCCTCGAGCTCGAGGAACGCGGCGTCGGCGTGACCGACGAGCAGGTGGCGCACCTGGACGGCCTGCACCAGCGGTACCGGACCGAGGACACCCTGGAGAACTTCCGCCGGGTGCAACCCAAGATCCAGCAGGCCACGTCCGAGGGACGGGTCGCCGCCGTCGGGCGCGAGGCGGACGCCGCGGCCCGGTTGGAGCGCGCCTTCCGGGCGTTCCAGAGCCGCTGGCCGCAGCCGAACCTGGGCCAGGGCGTCGGCTCCTACGAGGGGTACCGCGCGATCCTGGACGAGCTGACCAAGCAGGGACTCGCGGCGCGGGCCGAGGAGTTCCGGTCCCAGGTGCTCAGCTGGTCCAGCGACGACCTGCTCACCCTGCAGACGAGGTTGCGTCAGGCCGGGGCCGAGATCGTGAACCGGCTCGCCCCGGTGAACGAGATCCTCGCCGGCCTCCCGTTCGGGCCGCACCAGGACCGCCTGCACATCGAGGTCCAGCCGCAGGTGATCCCCGAGGTCGCGGTGTTCCAGCGGGAACTGCGCGAGCTGGCGTCGGGGACGACGCGGATCGACGACCCCGCGGCCGTCGAGGCCCGCTTCCTCGCCCTGCGCGGGTTCATCGACCGCATCCGCAGCGGCGCCGGGACGGCCTCGGAACGCGAACTGCTGCTCGACGTCCGCAAGCACACCTCGGTCCGGGCGCTGCGGGTCGACGCCGAGACCGGGGCGACGCTGAGCATCTACGACCACCTCGGCGGCAAGTCCGGCGGCGAGGTCCAGGAACTCATCGCGTTCATCGTCGGCGCCGCGTTGCGCTACCAGCTCGGGACGAGCCGCAACGCCCTGCCCGTCTTCGCGCCCGTCTTCCTCGACGAGGGTTTCGTGAAGTCCGACGGCGAGTTCACCGCCCGCGGGGTGAACGCTTGGCGCGGGCTGGGGTTCCAGCTCGTCATCGCGGCGCCGCTGGACAAGGTGCCCGCCATCGAACCGCTCATGCAGCGGGTCATCGAGGTGACCAAGACCCCCGGCGGCTACGCGAAGGCGATCACCCTGGTCGACGCCGACGCCGACGCCGCAGGGTGAGCTGATCAGAGCTCGTCGTGGTGCTCCGTGAACGCCCGGCCCATGCCGGTCAGGAAGCGGTGCACCACGTCGAGCTCGGCGTCGTCGAACTGGTCCATCACCGCGCTGGAGCGCCGGCCGAGGGGCCCGAAGAACTCCTGGGCCAGTTCCTGGCCGGGTTCGCCGTAGCGCAGGAACACCTTGCGGCGGTCGGTGTCGCCGCGGTCGCGGCGCAGGTGGCCGTGCCGTTCGAGGCGGTCCACCACGCCGGTCGCGGCCCCGGTCGTGACGTTCAGCAGACCGGCGAGCTCGCCCGCGGTCAACGGGTCCCCCGCGCCTTCGCGCCGCATCACGTGGATGAGGGCCTGCAGGTCGGTGGGGTGCAGGCCGTGCCGGGCGGCGAAGGCGTGCGCGATGCGTTCGGAGACGCCCACGAGGTCGCGGAGGTCGTCGACGACCTCCTGCTCGCGGCGGGCGCGGGGAGTGTCTCGGGGCCGGTACATGCTCATCGGTTTGCCATCCTACTCCTCGACCGGTAGACATCTCAGTCACTGAGAGATTCACTGAACGAGGTGACCATGCGTTTCCTGACCGGCCGTCTGACGGCGTGGCTCGTGCTGCTCGCCGCGGTCCTCCTCGCCGGCGGGGTGAACGCCTTCGGCGGCGAGGCCCCCGCGAGCACCTCCGCGACCAGCGGGCCACCCGCCTCGGCGGAGTCCGTCCGCGCGGCGGAGCTCGCCGCCCCCCTCCCCGACGACGGGGCCGGGAGCCTGCTCGTCGTCTACTCCCGCGACTCCACCCTCACCCCCGCCGACCTCGCCACCGCGAGCGCCCTGGGGACTCCGATCCCCAGCGAGGACGGGCAGGCGGTGCTCGTGACCGTGCCCGTCCAGGTCGACGTCCCCCGCGAGGAACTGGCCGCCACCGTGACGGACCTGCGCGCCCGGGTCGCCCGCGACCTGCCGGCCGGGCTCACGGTCGAGGTGACCGGCGGGCCGGCGTTCAGCGTCGACATCGCCGACTCCTTCAGCGGTGCGAACACGCGGCTGCTGCTGGTCACGGCCGCGGTGGTGGCGTTGCTGCTGCTCATCACCTACCGCTCCCCCGTGCTGTGGCTGGTCCCGCTGGTCGTCGTCGGGATCGCGGACCAGGTCACCACCCGGTTGCTGGAGATCGTCGGGCGCCTCACGGACTCCCCCGTCGACCCCTCCGCGACCGGCATCACGAGCGTCCTCGTCTTCGGCGCCGGGACGGACTACGCCCTGCTGCTCATCGCCCGCTACCGCGAGGAGCTGCGCCGCGAACCCGACCGGCGGGCGGCGATGCGCAACGCCCTGCGGGGGGCCGGGCCGGCCATCGCCGCGAGCGCGACCACCGTCGTGCTCGCGCTGCTGACCCTGCAGGCGGCCGTCCTGCCGGCCGACAAGACCATCGGCCGCGACGCCGCGATCGGGATCGTCGTCGCCCTCGTGTTCGGACTGCTGGTGCTGCCGAGCGCCCTCGTGGTCTGCGGACGGCGGTTGTTCTGGCCGTTCGTCCCGACGGTGGGCTCGGTCGAGACGACCCGCACCGGGGTCTGGGCACGGATCGCCGGGGCCGTGCTGGCCCGCCCCACCCGCATCGTCGTCGGTTCCCTGGTGCTGCTCGGGG
The DNA here is from genome assembly GCF_979255925.1 of Kineococcus sp. AC630. Lineage (NCBI taxonomy): Bacteria > Bacillati > Actinomycetota > Actinomycetes > Kineosporiales > Kineosporiaceae > Kineococcus > Kineococcus sp. AC630. The sequence continues at coordinate 59,990 of NZ_CEEDMJ010000006.1, read as the reverse complement.
CACTGGCCACGGGGCTGACCGGCGCGTCGCTGGGGTTGCAGCAGACCGACCAGTTCCGGGTCTCCGCGGAGTCCGTGGACGGCTCGCGCACGCTGTCGGAGCACTTCCCCGGCGCGGCGGCCGAACCCGCGCAGGTCCTCGTCCGCGGGGACGCGGGTGAGCTGGGCGCGGTGCTCGCCGCTGCCGAGGGTGTGACCGGCGTCGACGAGGTCAGGCCGGGACGCACCGCGGACGGGGTGAGCGAACTGCTCGCCACCCTCGACGCCGAGCCGGGCTCGGCGCAGAGCCGGGAGACCGTGGAGCGGCTGCGGACCGCCGTGCAGGCCGTGGCCCCCGACACCCTCGTCGGCGGGACGGAGGCCGAGGCCCTCGACACCCGGACCGCGACGGTCCGCGACCTGCTGGTCGTGACGCCGCTGGTGGTCCTCGTGGTGCTCCTCGTCCTGATCGCACTGCTGCGCTCCCTGGTGGCCCCGTTGCTGCTCGTGGCGACGGTGCTCGCGACCTACGCCGCCGCGCTGGGGGCCGCCAACCTGCTCTTCACCCACGTCGCGGGGATGCCGGGCCTGGACAACCAGGTCCCGCTGCTCTCGCTGCTGTTCCTCGTCGCGCTCGGGGTGGACTACAACATCTTCCTCGTCACACGGATCCGGGAGGAGACCCCGGAGCTGGGGACGCGGGAGGCGGTCCGGGTCGGCGTCGCGGTCACCGGCGGGGTGATCACGAGCGCCGGGATCCTGCTGGCGGCGGTGTTCGCCGTCCTCGGCGTCCTGCCGCTCATCGTCCTGACCCAGATCGGGGTCGTCGTCGGCATCGGGGTCCTGCTCGACACGCTGCTGGTGCGGACGGTCCTCGTGCCGGCGCTGTTCGCACTGCTGGGCCACCGGGTGTGGTGGCCCAGCGCGCTCGACTCCCCGGACGAGCGTCAGACGCGGTTGACGGCCAGCACCTCGGACGTGCCGTCGGCGCGGTAGCGCAGCAGGGTGCGCGAGCCCGGGTCCACGTGGATCCGGCGCTGCATCCGCCCGTCCACCCCGAGGACGGAGCGGAGCAGCACGCGCAGCGGGTCGCCGTGGCTGACCAGGACGACCCGCTTCCCGGCCCAGCGCCGCAGGAGCGCGTCGCGGGCGGCGAGCACCCGTCGTTCCACGGTCAGCAGGGACTCCCCGCCGGGCGGGGCCGCGTCCGGGGAGTCGTTCCAGGCGGCGAACTCCCGGGGCCAGCGCTTGACGACCTCGCCGGCCGTCAGGCCGTCCCACTCGCCGAAGTCGGTCTCGTCCCACTGCGGGTCGGTCACGACGTCGACGCCGAGGGCGTCGGCGATGGCCCGCGCGGTCTGCTGGGAACGGCGCATCGTCGAGGAGACGACGACGTCGGCGCCCGCGACGTCCCTGCAGGCCGCGGCGGACCGCACTTCGGCGAGGCCGCCCTCGGAGAGTTCCGGGTCCTCGCCGTAGCGGCCGGAGACCCGGCGCTGCTCGGTCAGCAGGGTCGAACCGTGGCGCACGAGGACCAGGACGGTCGGCGGTGCGTCGGGGTCCACCGGAGCCGCGGAACCGCCGGAGGCGGCCGCCGGGGCGACGGTCGCGCGCTGCCACTGCCGACCCGCCGCGGCCGCGTCCATGGCCTCGTTGGCGAGGCGGTCGGCGTGGGAGTTCTGCGCCCGCGGGATCCAGCCGAAGTCCACCAGACCCGGCCGGACCAGCGCGCGGGCCTCCTGGGCCAGGGTGCGCATGTCGGCGTGCTTGACCTGCCAGCGTCCCGACATCTGCTCCACGACGAGCTTGGAGTCCATCCGGACCTCGATCCGCGCGTCCGGGTCGATGGCGTGCGCCGCCCGCAACCCCGCGACCAGTCCGCGGTACTCGGCGACGTTGTTGGTGGCCCGCCCGATCGACTCGGCGACCTCGGCGAGGACCTCACCGCTCGTCGCGTCCTTGACCACGGCGCCGAAGCCGGCCGGGCCCGGGTTGCCCCGGGACCCGCCGTCGGCCTCGATCCGCAGCACGCGGGACATCCTCAGAGACCCGACTGGTCCGTGCGCACGAGGATCCGCCCGCACTCCTCGCAGAACACGATCTCGTCGGAGGGCGCCGAGCGGATCGTGGAGATGTCGGAGGCGTTGAGGTCGAGGTGGCACCCCTCGCACCGACGCGCCCGCAGCATCGCCGCACCGACCCCGCTGCGGGGCGCGCGGACCTTCTCGTAGAGGGCCACGAGGGCGTCGTCGATGCCCATGACGATGGCCTGGCGACGCGCCAGGGTGGCGGTCTCCTCACCGGCGATGGCCGCGAGCGCCGCGTCGCGGCGCCCCGTGACGTCGGCGATCTGCTCGGCGAGCTCGCTGTCGGTGGTGGTGAGCTCGGCCGCGGCGAACTGGACCTGCTCGAGGCGCTCCATGACCACGAGCTCCTCGTCCTCCAGCACTCCCTGCCTGCGTCCGAGGGACTCGAGCTCGTGCTCCAGGGCGGCGGCGTCCTTGGCCGAGACCCCGCCGGACTGCAGTCGCTTGGTGTTGCGGTCGGCGCGGTCGCGGACCTGCGCGACGTCACCCTCGGCCTTCGCGACCAGTCGTTCGACGTCGCTGACGAGGGTGCGGGCGGCGACGAGCATGTCCGCCGAACGCCGGCGTTCCTTCTCGAGGCCGTCGAGTTCGACCTGCTCGGGCAGCGTCTTGCGACGGTGCGCGAGCTGCGCGAGACGGGTGTCGATGGCTTGCAGGTCCAGCAGTCGCTGCTGGTCGATCGCCGGAGCCTTCGGCATGCGCCGGCTCACTCTCCTCGGCTGGGGACGCGCAACGTCCAGGGGTCGGTGCGCGTGGTGGACACGTGGGCGACCACCGTACGGCCGAGAGCGGCCAACGCCACCACCAGGCGGTCCGCGCACCCCGCCAGCCACGGCCACTCGCTGGCCCAGTGGGCGACGTCGACGAGGTACGGGCGCCCGTCCTCGAAGCCCGCCCGCTCGCGGGCCTCGGAGGCGGGGTGGTGGCGCAGGTCGGCCGTGACGTAGACGTCGGCGCCGCTGGCCCGGACCTGGTCGAAGAGGCTGTCGCCCGATCCCCCGCAGACGGCGACCCGCTGGACCACTGCGTCGGCGTCCCCCGCGACGCGGACGCCCTGCTCGGTCTCGAGCAGCGCCTGGGCCACGCGGTCGGCGAAGTCACCGAGGCGTTCGGGGACGGCGAGGTTGCCGACGCGACCGATCCCGAGCTCCGGGTGCCCCGGCAGCGGCTCCAGCGGGACGAGGTCGTCGAGGTCGAGGACGCGCGCGAGGGCGTCGGAGACGCCGGGGGCGCCGGCGTCGGCGTTGGTGTGGGCGACGTAGATCGCCAGTCCGGACCGGATCGCGCGGTGCAGGACACCGCCCTTGAACGTCGTGGCCGCGACGGAGTTCACCGGCCGCAGCAGCAGCGGGTGGTGGGTGACGAGCAGGTCCGCCCCGGCGGCGATGGCCTCCTCCACGACGGCCTCGACGGGGTCGACCGCGAAGTGGACCCGGCGCACCGGTGCGCTCGGGTCACCGCAGACGAGACCGACGGCGTCCCAGGACTGCGCCCACTCCAGCGGGTGCATGGCCTCGAGGGCGTCGGTCACCTGGCGCAGGGTGGGGGGCTCGCCGGCCGGGGAGATCACGGGCCCTGACCCTAGCGGTCGGGCGGGCGCTACGGTGGTCCGGTTGGGGCCTGTAGCTCAGTTGGTAGAGCACCGCGTTTACACCGCGGCTGTCGTCGGTTCGAGCCCGGCCGGGCCCACCTCAGAGCTGGTCGAGCGCGCTCAGGTGCGTCGCGAGGGACCGGGGCGCACCGAGTTCCCCGCGCAGGCTCCAGCGCACGGTGCCGTCGACGACCAGCAGCGACAGGCGCTGCGACACGCCGAGGTCCTCGTCGAAGGCACCCAGGTCGCGGGACACCGCCCCGTGCGGCCAGAAGTCGCTGAGCAGGGGGAAGGGGTAGAACCGGTCCTCGGCCCAGGACTTCAGCGACGTCACGGGGTCGCAGGACAACGCTGCGACCTGCACGCCCGCGTCGTCGAAGCGCTCGATCTCGAAGGCGAGGGACCCGAGCTCGGCCGTGCAGTGCGTCGAGAACGCCGCCGGCACGAGGACCAGCAGCGCGGGCCCCTGGGCCCACAGCTCACGCAGGGCCAGCCGCTCGCCGTGCTGGTCGGGCACCACCGCGTCCGGGACGGGGAAGCGGTCTCCCCGTCCCGGCGTGGTGCGCAGCTCGTTCAGCGACGGCCGTTCTTCGGCGTCGTCATGCGTGTCCCCGCCCAGTTGGCGGAGGCGCTCACGCTCGTCGTCGCGTGCAGGCCCGCCGTGGGGGCCGCTTCGTCGATCTCGGCCGCGGGGACGTGGCCCGCGCGGTTCTTCTTCGGCGTCAGGAGCCAGACGATGCCGCCGTCGGCGAGGTTGGTGATGGCGTCGACGAGTGCGTCCACCAGATCACCGTCACCCTCGCGGTACCAGCAGATCACGACGTCCGCGACGTCGTCGGCGTCCTCGTCGAGCAGCTCGCTGCCGACCAGGTCCTCGACGGCCTGCCGGAAGTCCTCGTCGACCTGCTCGTCCCAGCCGAACTCCTGGACCAGTTGCCCGGACTTGAAGCCCAGCTTGGCCACTGCAGCCTCATCGGCCGCAGGGTCCGCGGTCGCACCCACTCGTGTTCCTGCCTCTCTCAAGGCCCCACTCCCGGTCGGTGGGGACGCTGAACGTGCTCGTGACCTCCTAGTGCACCGGAGAGTGCACCCCCAGCGCAAGGCGAACCGCCCGCACGGTGGGATCACGAGCCCATCACGACTCGTCCACCGACGTCGCGGCGGGGGCTGCCAGGAGGCCCCGGGGGTGGCACTCTGAGCACGTGGGAAGGGTCACCGTCCGTACGCGCACCGTCCGTCTCGACCTCGCCGAGGGATCCGCCGACGCCCGACCGGACACCCTCGCCGTCGAGGAACCGCTGCAGCTCGAGGTCGACGGCGAGCAGCTGACGGTCACGATGCGCACCCCCGGCGACGACGTCGACCTCGCCCTGGGCTTCCTGCACGCCGAGGGCCTGCTGACCGGCGCCGACGACGTGGTCCAGGCGATCCACTGCACCGACGTGGGCCCCGACGGCGAACCGACGTACAACCTGCTCCGGATCACCGCCCGCCCCGGCAGCCGGCTCGCCGGTCCGCGGGTGGCCCGGCCCTTCACGACGACGTCGGCCTGCGGGGTGTGCGGCTCGGCCAGCGTCGACGACGTCCTCGCCCGCGTCCCCGCCCCGCTGCACGACGACCCGCTCACGCTGCGCACCGACGTCCTCGCCGTGATGCCCGACACGTTGCGCGCGGCGCAGGCGGCGTTCGAGCGCACCGGCGGGCTGCACGCGGCGGGACTGTTCGACGCCGACGGCACCCTGCTCTGCCTGCGTGAGGACGTCGGCCGGCACAACGCCGTCGACAAGGTCGTCGGATGGGGCCTGCGGGAGGGGCGCCTCCCGTTGCGCGGCACCGTGTTGGTCGTCTCCGGACGCGCGTCCTTCGAACTCGTCCAGAAGGCCGCGATGGCCGGGGTGCCCGTCCTGGCGGCGGTGTCCGCCCCCTCCTCCCTCGCCGTCTCGCTGGCCCGGGAGGTGGGGATGACGCTCCTGGGTTTCGTCCGTCCCCCGCGCGCGAACGCCTACTCCCGGGAGGACCGGCTGGTCCCTCCCGGGCCGCCGGAGCGGACCGGGGTGGGTCGGTGTCCGACGTCGGTCCTAACCTGAGTCCAGGAAGAGCTGGGCCCCCGCGGCTTCCAACCGGACCGCGGGACCCTCGACGACAGCGGGAGGACCACCACCGTGGCCAGACGCGATGAGGCGGGCAACGGCCCCGCCGGCAAGGGACCCATCCTCAACGGGATGCCCTCGCAGTTGCCGGACATCGACCCCGAGGAGACGGCCGAGTGGCTCGCCTCCCTCGACGGCGTGGTCGACGACCGCGGGAGCACCCGGGCGCGCTACCTGATGCTGCAGCTGCTGCAGCGCGCCCGTGAGCGCCAGGTCGGCGTCCCGAGCCTGACGGCGACCGACTACATCAACACCATCGGTCCCGAGAGCGAACCCTGGTTCCCGGGTGACGAGGAGGTCGAGCGCCGCTACCGCGCCTGGATCCGCTGGAACGCGGCGGTCATGGTGCACCGCGCGCAGCAGCCGGGCATCGGCGTCGGCGGCCACATCTCCACCTACGCCTCCTCCGCGACGCTCTACGAGGTGGGGTTCAACCACTTCTTCCGCGGCAAGGACCACGCGGGCGGCGGCGACCAGGTCTTCATCCAGGGCCACGCCTCCCCCGGTGTCTACGCCCGCGCCTTCCTCGAGGGCCGGCTCTCCGCCGAACAGCTCGACGGGTTCCGCCAGGAGGTCTCCAAGGCCCCGAACGGGCTGTCGTCCTACCCCCACCCCCGGCTCATGCCGGACTTCTGGGAGTTCCCGACGGTCTCGATGGGCCTCGGCCCGGCGAACGCGATCTACCAGGCGCAGTTCAACAAGTACCTGCACAACCGCGGCTTCAAGGACACCTCGCAGCAGCACGTCTGGGCCTACCTCGGCGACGGCGAGATGGACGAACCGGAGTCGCGCGGTTTCGCGCAGCTCGCGGCCTACGAGGAACTCGACAACCTCACGTTCGTCGTGAACTGCAACCTGCAGCGCCTCGACGGCCCGGTGCGCGGCAACGGGAAGATCGTCCAGGAGCTCGAGGCGTTCTTCCGCGGTGCCGGCTGGAACGTCATCAAGGTCCTCTGGGGCCGTGAGTGGGACACCCTGCTGGCCCAGGACAACCAGGGCGCCCTGGTGAACCTCATGAACGCCACCCCCGACGGGGACTACCAGACGTTCAAGGCCGAGAACGGCGCCTTCGTCAAGGAGAACTTCTTCGGGCGCGACCCGCGCACGGCGAAGCTCGTCGAGGGCATGTCCGACGACGAGGTCTGGAACCTCAAGCGCGGCGGCCACGACTACCGCAAGGTCTACGCGGCCTACCAGGCGGCGGTGAACCACACCGGTCAGCCGACGGTCATCCTGGCCAAGACCATCAAGGGGTACGGCCTCGGGCCGCACTTCGCGGGCCGCAACGCGACCCACCAGATGAAGAAGCTGACGCTGGAGGACCTCAAGCTCCTGCGCGACTCGCTGCGCATCCCGATCAGCGACGAGCAGCTCGAGAAGGACCCCTACCGCCCGCCGTACTACCACCCGGGTGAGGGCGACGAGTCGATCCAGTACCTGCGCAAGCGCCGCGCCGACCTCGGCGGGCCCGTGCCGCAGCGACGCGTCCAGCACGCTCCGCTGCACCTGCCGGGCGAGGACTCCTACAAGATCGCCGCCAAGGGGTCCGGCAAGCAGGAGATCGCCACCACCATGGCCTTCGTCCGCCTGCTCAAGGACCTCATGCGGGACAAGGAGTTCGGCAAGCGCGTCGTGCCCGTCATCCCCGACGAGGCCCGCACCTTCGGGATGGACTCGCTGTTCCCGACGATCAAGATCTACAACCCGCACGGGCAGCAGTACACCTCCGTGGACCGCGAGCTGATGCTCGCCTACAAGGAGGCCACCGACGGGCAGATCCTGCACGTGGGCATCAACGAGGGCGGTTCGATGGCCGCCTTCACCGCGGCCGGGTCGTCCTACGCCACGCACGGGCAGCCGATGGTCCCGATCTACGTCTTCTACTCGATGTTCGGGTTCCAGCGCACGGGCGACAACATCTGGGCCGCGGCCGACACCATGGCCCGCGGGTTCATGATCGGCGCGACGGCGGGGCGCACGACGCTGACGGGTGAGGGCCTGCAGCACGCCGACGGCCACTCGCTGCTGCTCGCGGCGACGAACCCGGCGGTCGTGTCCTACGACCCCGCCTACGCCTACGAGATCGGCCACATCGTCAAGGACGGTCTGCGCCGGATGTACGGCGAGGACCCCGAGAACGTCATCTACTACCTGACGGTCTACAACGAGCCGATGATCCACCCGGCCGAACCGGCGGACGTGGACGTCGAGGGCATCCTGCGCGGCATGCACCGCATCTCCGTGGGCGAGGGCGACGGTCCCCGGACCCAGCTGCTCGCCTCCGGTGTCGGCGTGCCGTGGGCGCTGGAGGCCCAGCAGCTGCTGAAGGACGACTTCGGCGTCGTCGCCGACGTGTGGTCGGTGACGAGCTGGAACGAGCTGCGCCGCGACGGCCTGGAGAGCGACGAGCACGCGTTCCTCAACCCCGGCGAGGACCGTCGGATGCCCTTCGTGGAGCAGAAGCTCGGGGAGACCACCGGCCCCGTCGTCGCGGTCAGCGACTGGATGCGTCAGGTGCCCGACCAGATCGCGCAGTGGGTTCCGGGCGACTTCGCCTCCCTGGGCGCCGACGGGTTCGGCCTGTCCGACACCCGCGCGGCGGCCCGTCGCCACTTCCACATCGACGGGCCCTCCGTCACGGTCCGGGCCCTGGAGATGCTCGCCAAGCGCGGTGAGATCGACTGGCGCGCACCGGGTCAGGCCATCGAGAAGTACCGGTTGCACGACGTCCGTGCCGGGCGCAGCGGCAACGCGGGCGGCGAGAGCTGACCCGGCGGTGACCGCGCGGTGAGCAGCCGGCAGCTGCTGCCCGAGGAGGTGGGGATCACCGTCCTCGGGCGGTTGCTGCTGGTCGGACTCGGCGCCGGCGCGCTCATCGGGGGCGCGACCGGCGCCGTCCTCGGTGCGGGGACGGCGGGCGGCCCCTGGACCGAGGTCTACGTCTACCTCGGAGTGGTGGTCGGGCTCTTCGCCGGCGTGCTGACCCAGTCCGTGACTGCTCTGGTGGTGCACCTCGTGCACCACCGCGTGGCGTGGGGGACGGTGCAGCGCAGCGCCCTCGTGCCCCCCGTGCTGGCCTCGGGTGTCCTCGCGGTGCTGGCGGGCGATCCGCTGCCGGCCGACCTGGGCCTCGCGGGCGCCGTCGCTGCGGTGTCCCTGGCCGCGGTGGCCGCCGTCGCCACCGTGCGGTGGTGCCTGGCCCCCTACCCGCGGCCCCGGTGGTGACTCAGCGGCGCGCGCGGTCCGCGCGGGCCAGGGCGTCCTCGAGTTCCGTGCGCAGCTGCACGACACGGCCGGTGTCCGGGTGGTCGGCGAGCGCCTTGAGGTGACGCCGCGCCTCGGCGAGGCGACCGGCGTCGATCGCGGCCGCCACCAGGTGACGGCCCGCCTCGAGGTCGTGGTCGCGCGGGCGCCAGTGCCCGACCCCCAGGCTCAGGGCCTCGTCGTTCATCCCGGCCTCGCGCAGGACGGCGAGCGCGGCGGCCAGGGCCTGGCCGCTGGTGTCGCGGTCGGCGGCGATCCCGAGCCGACGCAGGGCCGCGTCCCGGTCGTCGGTCAGCGAGAGCCGCCCGAGCACCAGCAGCGGTCGCCACGCCCTGGGGCTCTGGGCGAGTTCCTCCGCGAGGGCCCACACCGCGTTGTCCGCGGCGCGCTGCACCTCGGCGGGGTCGGGGGTGGCGTCCTGCGACTCCCGTCCGCTCAGTTCCTCGTGGGCCAGCGCGGCGCGGGTGCGGACGAGTTCGGCGAGGGTGGCGAAGGCCCGTTCATCGTTGGGGTCCTCACGCAGCACCTCGCGCAGCTGGGCCTCGCCCAGCACCGCCTCGGCCTGCTTCGCGCGTCGACGTGGACGGCGGCTGGGCGGGCGGGCATCGGGAACGGTTGCGGGGCGCGGCGTGCGCCACCTGTCGAGCAGTCCCATGCGTCCCCTTCCGTGGACCCCCCGGGGAACGTCCCCGGAGGTCGTCGGGCGGGTCACCCGGGCTGACCCTAGCCCAGGCGGGGGAACCCGGCCCCCTGCGCGGACCGGCACCTGCGCTCGACACCGGGGGTGGGTCCGTCACGCCCTACGCTCGCGTGCGTGTCCACCGCCCGGTCCGAACTGTCCCCGTCGACGGTCCGACGCCTGGAAGCGGCCCAGGGATCCTTCGCCTCCGCGATCGCGGCCCGGATGGACTCCGCCCACCCCTGGTACGCGGCGCTGCCCGCGGACGAGCGGTCCTGGGTCGGGCTGGTCGCCCAGGCCGGGTTCGGCGACTTCCTGCGGTGGCTCTCCGAACCCGAGCCCGACGTCCTGGCCGGGATCGCGGTCTTCGGGACGGCACCGCGGGAGCTGATGCGCTCGGTGACCTTGCAGCAGACCGTGGAGCTCGTCCGGACGGCGATCACGGTCGTGGAGGAGGGACTGGACGCGGTCGTCGGCGACGGGCACCCGGCGGAGCAGGTCATCGCCCGCCAGGCCCTGCTGCGCTACTCCCGCGAGGTCGCCTTCGCCGCGGCCGCCGTCTACGCCCGGGCCGCTGAGGCCCGCGGCGCGTGGGACGCGCGGCTGGAGGCGCTGGTCGTCGACGCGGTGCTGCGCGGCGACGGCGAGGACACCATCGCCTCCCGCGCGGCGGCGCTGGGCTGGAGCCTCGACGAGTCGACGACCGTGGTCATCGGTCCCTCCGGGGAGACCTCCGCCGGCGCGGTGGCCCGGATCCGGACGCTGGCCCGCGCGGCGGGCGGCGAGGCGCTCGTCGGTGTGCAGGGTGACCGCCTCGTCGTCGTCCTCACCGGCGGACTGGACGTGCAGGCGACGGCGGAGCAGCTGGCGCGCAGCGAGTTCGGGCCCGGTCCGGTCGTCGTCGGGCCCACCGTCGCGACGTTGCCGGTCGCCGCGCGCTCGGCCCGGGCGGCGCTCGCGGGTGTCGTCGCGGCCCGCGCGTGGCCGGAGGCCCCCCGGCCGGTGCTGGCCGACGACCTGCTCCCCGAACGGGCCCTCAGCGGGGACGCGACGGCGAGACGCGCCCTGGTGGACCGCGCCTACGTCCCCCTCGAGGAGGCCGGCGGGGCCCTGCTGGAGACGTTGACGGCCTACCTCGCCCACGGTGGGTCGTTGGAGGCCTGCGCACGCTCGCTGTTCGTCCACGCCAACACGGTCCGCTACCGACTGCGACGGGTCGCCGAGGTCTGCGGCTGGACGCCGTCGGCCCCGCGGGAGCGCTTCGTCCTGCAGACGGCTCTGGCGTTGGGCCGGTTGTCGCAGGCCGGGCCGGGTGGGCGGGCAGAGGGCCCACCGCTCGGTCGCTGAACCGTTCCCCACGCAGCGTCCCAACTCGGTCACGCACCGTTCACCCCTGCGAGTGGCCTCCGGTCCCCTCCTTGGAGGATCCCTACAAGGCGGGCCCGCAAAGTCGGTTCGCGTCGTGACCGTGTCCGAGGCCCCGCACCGGGCAGGCTGTCACGGTGCTCGTCTTCGTCTTCCCCGGCCAGGGTTCGCAGTCACCCGGCTTCCTCGCCCCCTGGCTCGAACTGCCGGGGGTCGCGGACCGGCTGAACTGGGCCTCCGCCGTCGTCGGCGACGACCTGCTCGCCCACGGCACGGTCTCCGACGCCGAGACGCTGCGCGACACCGCCGTCGCCCAGCCGCTCATCGTCGCCGCCGGCCTGCTGGGGCTGCGCGAACTCGTCACCTCCCCCGCCGACCTCGCCGCCACGGCCGGGGCCGTCGCGGGCCACTCCGTCGGTGAGCTCACCGCCGCCGCCGCAACCGGTGCGCTCGCCCCCGAGCAGGCCCTCGTCCTGGTCCGCGAGCGCGGTCGCGGAATGGCCGCCGCCGCCGCCGTCCGCCCCACCGGGATGAGCGCCGTCCTGGGCGGTGACCCCGCCGAGGTCGCCGCGGCGCTGCAGGAGCACGGACTCACCCCCGCCAACGCCAACGGCGGCGGGCAGACCGTCGCCGCCGGCACCCTCGAGGCGCTGGCCGCGTTCGCGGCGAACCCCCCGGCCAAGGCGCGGGTCGTCCCGCTGCAGGTCGCGGGCGCCTTCCACACCGAGCACATGGCCCCCGCCGTCGGCGCGCTGGCCGCGCTGGCCGCGGGGATCGATCCCGGGACGGCGAGCGTGCCGATCGCCGCCAACGCCGACGGGGAGCTCGTGACCGACGGTCAGGCCTTCCTCCAGCGGCTCGTGGCGCAGGTCAGCCGCCCCGTCCGCTGGGACCTGGTGACCGAGGCGTTCGCCCGGCTCGGGGTGACCGGTTTGATCGAGGTGCCCCCGGCGGGCACACTCACGAACCTGGCCAAGCGCACACTGAAGGGCGTGGACGTCCTGGCGCTCAAGACGCCGGACGACCTGGACAAGGCCCGCACCATGATCACCGACCACGGTGGCCTGGCCGCGACCGTGACGACCTCGGAGGCCACCCTGTGACCGCACTGACCGCTGCACCCACCCGCGAGGCACGCATCCTCGGGGTCGGCGCCCACCGCCCGCCCCGGGTCATCGACAACGCCGAGGTGTGCACCTGGATCGACTCCTCCGACGAGTGGATCCAGCAGCGCACCGGCATCAAGACCCGTCGCTGGGCGGCCCCCGACGTCTCCGTCGTCGACATGAGCGAGGACGCGGGCGCGAAGGCCCTGGCCGCCGCCGGTCTCAGCGGTTCCGACGTCGACGCGGTCATCCTCGCGACGGTCTCCTACCCCTTCCAGACCCCCGCGGCCGCGGCCGTCGTGGCCCACCGCCTGGGGGCGACCCCGGCGGCCGCGTTCGACATCTCCGCCGGCTGCGCGGGGTTCTGCCACGGCGTCGCCCTCGCGAGCGACCTCGTCCGCGGCGGCACCGCCCGCAACGTCCTCGTGATCGGGGCCGAGAAGCTCTCCGACTTCACCGACCAGCACGACCGCTCGACGGCGTTCCTCTTCGCCGACGGCGCGGGTGCCGTCGTCGTCGGCGCCTCCACCGAACCCGGCATCGGGCCCACGATCTGGGGCTCCGACGGCGGTCAGGCCGACCTCATCAAGTCCAAGTTCTCCTGGCTGGAGCTGCGCGCGGGCCAGTCCGGCGACGCCGCGCTGGCCGCGGAGGAGCCCGAGACGGTCGGCGAGGTCGAGCACTGGCCGTTCCTGGAGCAGCAGGGCCAGTCGGTCTTCCGCTGGGCCGTGTGGCAGATGGCCCCCGTGGCGCAGGCCGCGATGGACGCCGCCGGCGTGAGCGCCGGGGACATCGACGTGTTCGTGCCGCACCAGGCCAACGCGCGGATCATCGACGCGATGGTCAAGCAGTTGAAGCTGCCGGAGAGCGTCCACGTGGCCCGCGACATCGTCGACATGGGCAACACCTCGGCCGCCTCGGTGCCGCTCGCGATGGAGCGCGCGGTCGCCGACGGTGACGCGCCCTCCGGTGGGCTGGCCCTGCTCATCGGCTACGGCGCGGGCCTGTCCTACGCCGCCCAGGTCGTCCGGCTCCCGTAGTCGGATGTCGTCTCCTGGCCACGAACCCCGTGGTCAGGTCGTTACCGGTGACCGCCAGGTCGCCGACCAGATGGAGGAGCAACGCATGGCCAGTGAGCAGGAGATCCTCAGCGGTCTCGCCGAGATCGTGAACGAGGAGACGGGCCTGCCCACCGACAGCGTCCTCGCGGACAAGTCCTTCACGGACGACCTCGACATCGACTCGCTGTCGATGATGACGATCGTCGTGAACGCCGAGGAGAAGTTCTCCGTCCGCATCCCCGACGAGGACGTCAAGAACCTGCGCACCGTGGGCGACGCCGTCGCCTACATCTCGCAGGCCCAGGGCTGAGCACCACCCACCGGCCGGCCCGCTCCCGCGGGCCGGCCACCCCGCCCCACACCACAGTTCGCCGCAGGGCTTCAGGAGGAGCTGACCGATCATGACCTCGACGACCACGAACAGGACGAGTTCGTCGCGCCGCGTCGTCGTCACCGGGCTGGGCGCCACGACTCCGCTCGGCGGCGACGTCCGCACCAGCTGGGAGGCCGCGCTCGCCGGCCGTTCCGGCGCCCGCTCGATCACCGACCCGTGGATCGAGGAGTTCGAGCTCCCCGTGACCTTCGCCGCCCAGGCGGCGGTGCGCGCCGACTCGATCCTCGAACGCCGCGAGATCAAGCGGCTCGACCCGTCCCAGCAGTTCGCCGTGATCGCCGCCCGGGAGGCGTGGGCCGACGCCGGCTCCCCCGAGGTGGACCCGCTGCGCCTGGGCTCGGTCGTCGCCACCGGCATCGGCGGCATCTGGACCCTGCTGACGGCCTACGACACCCTCAAGGAGAAGGGCGCCCGCCGCGTCCTCCCCCTCACCGTCCCGATGCTCATGGCCAACGGCCCGACGGCGGCGATCAGCATCGAGTTCACCGCCCGGGCCGGGGCGCACACCCCGGTCAGCGCCTGCGCGTCCGGCGCCGAGGCCATCGCCTACGGCGCCGACATGATCCGCACCGGCCGCGCCGACATGGTGATCTGCGGTGGTACCGAGGCCGCCATCCACCCGCTGCCGATCGCGTCGTTCACCTCGATGCACGCGATGTCCAAGCGCAACGAGGACCCCGAACGCGCCTCCCGCCCCTTCGACTCAGCCCGTGACGGGTTCGTGCTCGGGGAGGGGGCCGGGATCCTGATCCTGGAGTCCGAGGAGCACGCGAAGGCCCGGGGGGCCCGCATCCACGCCGAGGTGCTCGGCGCGGGGCTCTCCGCCGACGCGTACCACGTGGCCGCCCCCGAACCCGAGGGTGCGGGGATCAGCCGGGCCATGCTCGACGCGCTGCGCCAGGCGGACCTGACCCCGGCCGACATCGTGCACGTGAACGCGCACGCGACGTCGACCCCGGTCGGCGACGTGGCCGAGGACAAGGGCCTGCGCCTGGCCTTCGGTGACGCCGTGGACGGCATCGCGGTCTCGGCGACGAAGTCGATGACCGGTCACCTCCTCGGTGCGGCCGGCGCGGTGGAGAGCATCTTCACGATCCTCGCGCTCCGCGACCGGATGGCGCCCCCGACGATCAACGTCGACGACCTCGATCCCGCGATCACCCTCGACGTCGTCCGCAAGGAGTCCCGTCCGTTGCCGGCGGAGGGTCGCCTCGTCGGCCTCAACAACGCGTTCGGCTTCGGCGGCCACAACGTGAGCGCCGTCTTCGCGACCCCCTGAGGCCCCGCCCCACCAACTTCTGGGGACTTCTCCACCCTTCCTGAGCGCGGGAAGGGTGGAGAAGTCCCCAGAAGTCGTGGGGGGGAGGTCAGCCGACCTGGTGCAGCCAGCGCACGGGGGTGTCGTCACCCGCGTGGCGGAACGCCTCGAGCTCGCAGTCCCAGGCCTCGCCGACGGCCAGCGCCAGCGCACGACGGGCGGCGTCGGCGTTCCCCTCGGCCATGAGGTCCATCGCGGCCCGGACGCGGTCCTCGGGCACCTGGACGTTGCCGTGCACGTCGGTGACGGCGTGGAAGATCCCCAGCGCGGGGGTGTGGCTCCAGCGACCGCCGTCGCAGCCCTGGGACGGTTCCTCGGTGACCTCGAAACGCAGGTGCGACCAACCGCGCAGAGCGGAGGCGAGCAGTGCCCCGCTGCCCTGCGGCGCCTGCCAGGAGTACTCCGCACGCAGGCAGCCGGAAGCGACCGGCTGGCCCGTCCAGTCGAAGGACGCGCGCACACCGAGCACACCGCCGGCTGCCCACTCGATGTGCGGGGTCAGCGCTCGCGGTGCGGAGTGCACGAAGAGCACGCCGCGGGTCGTCGCACCGGACATGCCGTTCTCCTTCTGCGTTGGTGTGAGGGACGTCTTCCCCAACGACCTCACGACACGCAGCGAACGACTATCGGTGATGCTCTGACTACACGGTGTGCTGCTCCGTTACCGCCATCATGCCTCACCGGACACCGACGGCACCACCGCCCCGCCGGAGTCTCAGGAACCACCTCCGCGCTGCCGATGAAGCCTCAGGACCAGCGACGCAGCACCAGACCAGGGGGACCCCACGTGGACGACCAGCTCACCCAGCCCGCCACCAGGGCCGCCACCGGGGAGATCTCCGAGGTCATCCGCCCGGCCGCGATCGTGCCCGAGGAGGCGGCCCGGTCCGTCCTCGTCGAGCTCGCGCTGCGCGACGTGCAGAACGGTGGCGTCTGGCAGGCCGGCCCCTCGCTCTGGAGCCGCTACGACCGCCCCTGGCACGGCGCGGAGAACGCCGCGGGCGCCGAGCTGATCGGGCGCATCCACGTCGCCTACGGCACCCCCACCAAGTACGAGATCACGATCTACCGCGTGACCGTCACCCTCTTCGGCAGCCAGCTCGGCTGGAGCGTGGAGTCGCTGTGCGACGAGGCACTCGGACACGGCGGCCTGCGCCTGCAGGACTGCCCCCGCGCCACCCTCGCCGCTCCCCCGCCCCCCTTCCGCGGCTGACCCCCCCAACTCCTGGGACACTCTCCACCCTTCCCCGGCTCGGGAGAGGTGGAAAGTCCCCCAGAAGTCGTTGCGCGCACGAACGGTGGCACCATCGTCGCGTGCCCGATCCCGCACAGCCCCCGCGCCGTCACCACCACCGTCCCGCCCTGCCCGGCGACGACGCGATCGTCTCCATGGCCGGCGGGGTCGACCCCTCCGCCGTCCAGGAGGCCGCCCACGCCGCGGCCAGCGCCCTCGTCCACGGGGCCCGCTCCGCCCGGGACTCCGAGGTCACCCGTCGCGTCGTCCGGCTCGCGCAGGACGAGGGCCTCGAGGTCATCGCCGACCTGTGGGCCGACGCGCCCGCGGACACCCTCGCGGGCGCGCTGTGGCGGCTGTACGTCCTGCGGACGTGGGTGCAGCGCCAGCCCGTCGCCGTCGCCCGCCAGTACGGCGAAGGCCGCCGCCACGCCCCCGTCCTGGAGGTCGTCGCCGGGGTCGCCGACCCGCCGGGCCCCGCCGAGGTCTCGGCCATGGTCGACGCCGTCCTCACCGGGGTGGCGGAGGGGGACTTCGCCGTCACCCTCGAACGGGCCGCGGCCTTCTGCCGGATCCTCGCCGTCGGCCGGGCCCACGACGCCGACGCCCCCGCGGCGGAGGACGCCGCGAGCGCGCTGACCCACTCCGCGGCCCGCCTCGTCCGCACCGCGGAGCAGCTCGAGCACGCCGCCGGACGGTGGCGACACGGAGATCTGGGCTGACCCGCAGCGCGCCTGGGCTGGGCGCATCGCCGAGGGCTCGTTACAATGGGAGGGCGTCGGGCCGCGGTAGCCCCGGGTCCCAATTTGAAGCCGCTACGAGCGGCCGTGCGCCGTGAGGCGCTTCCCGGTCCGGCGCACCTTCGTGAACACCAGGGTCAGGTGAAGAGCCCCTCGCCCCACGAGCCCCCCGCGGAGATCCCGGGCGGGCACGCGAAGATCGCCGAGCCGGTGTGCTTGAGGTACTCCGTGAGCGCGTCCTTCGCGCCGAGCTTGCGCTGGACCGCGACGAACTGCGACGCGGGGTCGTTGCCGAAGACGATGAAGAACAGGCCCGCGTCGAGCTGTCCCGTCGTCAGGTCGAGGCCGTCGGTGTAGGAGTAGCCGCGGCGCAGCATCCGCATCCCCCCGTTGGTCTCCGGCGCAGCCAGGCGCACGTGCGCGGCGACGTCGATGGCCGGCTTCCCGGTGGCCGAGGTCTTCGCCAGGTCGAGCGCGTCGAACTCCCTCGTGCCCGACAGCGGCGCCCCGGAGACCTTGGCCCGGCCGATGACGCGTTCCTGCTCGTGCAGCGAGGCCCGGTCCCAGCTCTCGATGAGCATCCGGATGCGGCGGGCGACCAGGTAGGTCCCGCCCCGCATCCACTCCTGGTCGACGGCGGGCGACCCCTCGCCCCCGACCCAGACGAAGCGGTCGAGGTCGGCGGTGTCCTCGGCCCGCAGGTTGGCGGTGCCGTCCTTGAAGCCCATCAGGTTGCGCGGCGTCGCCTGCGTGCTCGACGTCGTCGAGGTGCGCCCGAAGCCCAGCTGCATCCAGCGCACGGTGACGACGCCGCGCCCGATGCGCACGAGGTTGCGGATCGCGTGGAAGGCGACCTGAGGGTCGTCCGCGCAGGCCTGCAGGCAGAGGTCGCCGCCGCACTTGGTCGGGTCGAGCTGCTCCCCCGGCAGCGCGGGGAGCTCCTCGAGGTTCGCGGGGCGACGCTCGGCCAGGCCGAAGCGCTCGTCGAACAACGAGGGCCCGTAGCCGAGGGTCACGGTGAGGTTCGCGGCCGGCAGTTCGTGGGCCTCACCGGTGTCCTGGGGCGGTTCCCCCGGAGCGCCACCGAGGCCGCCCGGGCCGCCGACGGGGACCCCGGTCGCCATGGTCGCGGTGGCCTCGCTCCAGCGCTGCAGGACGTCGGCGAGGTCGGCGGGGTTGCGGCTCGTGACGTCGAGCGCCGCGAACACCAGGGAGTCCTGGGCGGGGGTGACGATGCCGGCCTGCCGGGTGCCGTGGAAGGAGACCGTCGAGGCCGCCCCGGCCGCCGCGGTCGCCGTGGTCGCGGTGTCCCGCCCCGCGAGGGCGCTGACGCCGACACCGACCCCGGCGGCTCCGACGACCGCAGCGCCCGTGAGGACGCCGCGACGGCTGGGACGAGAGGCGCTCACGGGTTCGTCCTCACTGGTCCGCAGCGCCGACGACCTTGCCGGACACCGTGGACAGCGGCTCGGCCAGCGCGTCGACGTCGGTCGCGAGCTCGCGGACCTGGTCCTGGGTCAACGTCGTGTAGAGGGCGTAGGTGTCGCCCTGCTGGTAGGGCGCCAACGCAGCGGTGACGGTGTCGAACTGGGTGGTGAGGGTCGTCACCAGGTCGGGGTCGGTGACCTGCAGCGCCGGGGTCAGCAGGTTGAAGGCCTTGCGGGCGCCGTCGACGTTGGCCGCGAAGTCGAGCAGGTCGAGGTGGGAGTACGCCTCCTCCTCGCCCGTCACCTTGGACTTGGCGACCTCGTCGAGCAGTCCGCTGGCTCCGTTGGCGAGGTCGGCCGGCTGGTAGGTCGTCGTCTGCACGAGCTCGGCAAGCTTCACCACGTTCGCGTCGAGCTCCTGGGCCACGGGGGTCATGCCCGCCGTCGTGCCGTCGACCCAGAGGGCCTGCTCGATGCGGTGGAAACCGCCCCAGGTGCTCGGGTCCTCGACGTCGGCGATGCGCGCGTCGATGAGCGGGTCGAGGTCGCCGAAGCTCTCGGCGACGGGTTCGATGCGCTCGTAGGGCACGCGCGCCGGGCCGTAGAGGGACTTGGCCTTCTCGACGTCGCCGGCCTGCACCGCCGCGGTGAAGGCCGAGGTCGCGGTGACCAGGTCGGCGACCTGGGCCTTGACGTAGTCCTGGTAGCCCTGGGTGGCGGCCGCGAACAGCGGGTCCGCGGTGCCCGACGCCGACGCGGCGGCCCCCGTGACGGTGAACTTCGAGGACTCGGTGGCGGCGTTGGGGCACTGGACGGTGTAGTCGCCGGCGTCGAGCGTCAGCGAGAACGTCCCCTTCAGCCCGGGGGTCAGGTTCTCCCGCTCACCGACGATCCGGCCCCCGGAGTTCACCAGTTCGCCCTCGGTCACCGAGCTCGCGCCCTCGTTGACGACCTCGAAGGTCCTGGCCCCCGCGGTCACCGAGGTCGGCTCCGCGGTGCAGCCGTCGTCGGTGAGGGTGATCTTCACGGTGCCCGGGGCGCCGGCGGCCCCGCCGGAGGCCGCCTCAGAACCCCCGCCGCAGGCGGTCAGCAGCAGGAGGGGACTCGCAGCGAGGGCGAGGAACAGGCGGGGCTTCGTGGTCACGACAGACCTTTCGCAGGGACGCGGGAGAGCGGGAGTCAGACGGAGACGGGTTGCGACGCGGCAGGCTGGCGCGAGCGCCGCGGCCACAGGACGACGACGAGCATGGGCACCAGGTAGACCAGCCAGCCGATGACCTCGGCGACGGTCGGTCGGGGCTGCCAGCCGAGGACGCCCATCAGGAGGGCGGCACGGACGGTGCCGGGCTCCACGACGGTGGAGAGGTCCAGCGCCTGGGCCTGTCCGGCCAGCAGCCAGCCCGCCTCGTAGGCGGTGTGCGCGGCGGACATGACCAGCCCGGCGGCGACGAGGACGAGCAGGACACCCGTGACGCGGAACAGGCGAGCGAGGTCCAGCGTGATGCCGCCGCGGTAGATCAGGTAGCCGAGGCCGACGGCCAGCAGGATCCCGAGCGAGGCACCGACCGCGCCCTCGGCGTTGCTGCCGGAGGCCTGGTAGGTGGCGAGCAGGAAGACCGAGGTCTCGAGCCCCTCGCGCAGGACGGCGAGGAAGGCCATCGCGACCAGCGCCCACGCGGAGCCCTTGGCCAGGGCGCTCGAGGCGGAGGCCTCGAGGTCGGACCTCATGGAGCGGGCGTGGCGGGTCATCCAGACGATCATGTAGGTGACCATCGCGACGGCGACCAGGGCGAGGACGGTCTCGAGCTGTTCCTGCTGGCGCTGCGGGAGTTGCTGCGTCGCGGCCTGCAGGGCGGCGGCGACCCCGACGCAGAGGGCGACGGCCAGCACGACCCCCGCCCACACGGAGCGCAGCGCACGACGCTGCCCGCGCTGGACGAGGAAGGCGGCGACGATCCCGACGATGAGAGAGGCTTCGAGGCCTTCACGCAGTCCGATGACGAACGTGGCGAGCACGGGGAACTCCTCCGGCCGGGACGATGGGGACCCACCGAAGTGAGGTGAGCCTCGCCGATGCTAGGCCTGCCTCACCCGCCCCGAACTCCCTCCGGGCCCGGATGTGCGACACATCACACGGGCGCGCAGGAACGTGGCCGGGACGGCGGCGTTGAGGGACCCGGTCCCACACCCCTGCTGGCTCTCGACGGGGAGGCACGGGCAGGATCGACCCCATGTCGCTCGACGCTGCCCGCCCCCCGGCGCCCTCCACCAGCCCGTCCGGCAGCCTGCCGAGGGCCGCGGACGTCGAGGAGGCGGCGCAGCGACTGGCGCAGGTCGTCACCCGCACGCCGCTGGAGACGAACCCGCGGTGGTCGGCCGCCCTCGGCGCGCACGTCCGGGTCAAGCGCGAGGACCTGCAGGCCGTGCGGTCCTACAAGCTGCGCGGGGCCTACAACCTCGTCGCCCAGCTGAGCGAGGACGAGCGGGCCCGGGGCGTCGTCACCGCCAGCGCCGGCAACCACGCCCAGGGCCTGGCCTACGCGTGCGCGGCCCTTCGCGTGCAGGGCCGCATCTACGTGCCCCGGACCACGCCCCGCCAGAAGCGCGACCGCATCGCGGCACTGGGTCAGGAGTTCGTCGAGACGATCGTCCTCGGCGACACCTACGACGACTCCGCGGCCGCCGCGACGCAGGACGCCGCACGCAGCGGGGCGACCCTCGTCCCCGCCTTCGACGACCCCCGGACCCTGACCGGGCAGGGGACGGTCGCGGTCGAGGTGTTCGAGCAGCTCGCCGAGTTCGACGAGGACCCCCCGGACGTCCTGGTCGTCCCCGTCGGCGGCGGCGGCCTGCTGGCCGGGGTCCTGACCTGGGTCCGCGAACGCCACCCGCAGGTGCGGATCGTCGGCGTGGAACCCGAAGGGGCGCCGTCGATGGCGGCGGCGCTCGCCGCGGGCCACCCGGTGCGCCTGGACACGTTGGACACCTTCGTCGACGGCGCGTCGGTGCGTCGCGTCGGTGACGTCACGCACGCCGTCGTCGCCGGTCACGAGGTGGAACTCGTCACCGTGCCCGAGGGGGCGATCTGCGTCGAGATGCTCGCGATGTACCAGACCGACGGGATCATCGCCGAACCCGCGGGCGCGCTCGCGACGGCCGCCCTGGCCGAGGCCGTGCGCGTCGAACCCGGCCAGAGCGTGGTCTGCGTCGTGTCCGGCGGCAACAACGACATCAGCCGCTACGCCGAGATCATCGAACGCGCCCTGGTGCACGAGGGCCGCAAGCACTACTTCCTCGTCGAGTTCCCGCAGGAACCCGGCGCGCTGCGCCGCTTCCTCGACGAGGTCCTCGGGCCGGACGACGACATCGCGCTGTTCGAGTACGTGAAGCGCAGCAACCGCGAGTTCGGGCCCGCCCTGGTGGGGATCGAGATCCCCGGCAAGGACGACCTGCCCGGGCTGCTCGCCCGGATGGAGGCCGCTCCCCCGACGTTCGAACGGATCTCCGCCGCCGAGCCGCTCTACCGCTACCTGCTCTGAGGCGCCCCCCCGCACCGCCGAGGGACTGCGTGATCCGGACCAGCGGAAGGCTGTCGGCCTCCTCGACGTTGTTCCCGTCGTGATCGTCGAACTCTTCTCGTCCGCGTTCTGCGGGCCGTGCCGCACGGCCCGCTCCGTCCTCGGCCAGGCGGCCCGCCTCGTCCCGCAGGCGCGGTTCGAGGAGGTCGACGTCGCCGACGACACCGTCCGGGCCGAGGCTGCGGACGTGTCGAGCACCCCGACGATCGTGGTGCGCGACGACGCCGGGACCGAGGTCTTCCGCGCCGCGGGCGCTCCGACGCTGCCGCAACTGCTGGCGGCGATGGGGCGCGCCGTCTGAGCACCCTGTGGTGATCACGTCGCCGTGGCTGCGGACGGGTCGCGGGGTCGGGTTTCACCCGATCAGCCGCTGTCGTCACCGCCGTCGCGCCCCGATCTTCTAGTCATCACCGACTGCCTCTCGCACCGCACCCCACGATTCGAAACCTCCCTGGTCAGCACCCTCCTCCCCCCTCGACGAGAGGTACCGCACCACGATGGCTGCACGTTTCGATCCGGCCCCGGGCCGGCGGTCCACCCCTGAGGGCAGGCTGCCACCCGCGGGCCGGGAACCGGACCCCGCTCGGTCGCCCGTCCCGCGGGGTCGACCGATCGTCGCGAACGGCACGGATCTCCCGCGCACGCCGTTCGGTCGTCCCTGCGCGTCGACGCGGACACCCCGTGGTCGCATGCTGCACCTGTTGCGCGGCAGGGTGTCGCACTGAGGACCTGAGGACGGCGGCACCGTCGCCGCTCCGGACTGCGCCGCCAGGAGACCCCGCTCACGGGCCTCGACCGGACCCTTACGCGGTAGGGCGGGTGGGGCTCGAACCCACGACCGAGGAATTATGAGTTCCCTGCTCTGACCGACTGAGCTACCGCCCCTCGCGACCTCCCGCGCGACGGTGCCGGCGAGCGAACGCTCCGCCGGACTCTACCCGACCGGCCCCCCACGCCCCCGGGGCCCAGGTCGGTTCAGGAGGGCGAGACGTCCTCGAACCCCTCGGCCGCGACGACGGTCGCGAGGCGGTCGTGGTGGATCCGTCCGGCGCTGTCCCGCAACGGTTTCCCGGTCCCACCCCACCGCGCGGCGGTGATCTCGGCGGCGATCGAGATCGCCGTCTCCTCGGGGGTCCGGGCGCCGAGGTCGAGCCCGATCGGCGAGTGCAGCCGGGCCAGCTGCGCTTCAGACACCCCTGCGTCGAGCAGTCGCGCGACGCGGTCCTCGTGGGTCCGACGAGACCCCATCGCCCCGACGTAGGCGGCGGGGCCGCGCAGGGCGAGTTCGAGCAGCGGCACGTCGAACTTCGGGTCGTGGGTCAGCACGCAGAGCACCGTCCGGTCGTCGACGGCGGTCCGGGACAGGTAGCGGTGCGGCCAGTCGACGACGACCGCGTCGGCCATCGGGAACCGCCGCGCGGTGGCGAACACGGGCCGCGCGTCGCACAGCGTGACGTGGAACCCGAGGAAGCTCCCGACGCGGGCGAGCGCCGCGGCGAAGTCGATGGCCCCGAAGACGATCATGCGGGCCGGCGGCGCGAACGACTCCACGAACACCTCGAGGTCGTCGGGACGGCGTTCTCCGTCCGGACCGACGTGCAGCACACCGCTGACGCCGGCGTCGAGCAGTCCGCGGGCGTCGTCGGTGACGGCGTCGTCGAGGCGTTGCGAGCCGAGCGACCCGGTACGGCCCAGCGGGTCCACGAGCATCCGCCGGCCCTGCGCCGCGCCCGGTGCGACGACGGTCGCCAGCGCCACCGCCGAACGTTCCGCGACGGCTCTCGACAGCGCGCGGACGAGGTCGACGTCGTCGACGAGGGTGACGAAGACCTCCAGCTCGCCCCCGCAGGTCAGCCCGACGGCGAAGGCGTCGTCGTCGCTGACCCCGTAGCGCGCGAGGACGGGCCGTCCGTCCGCGACGACCTGGCGGGCGAGGTCGTAGACGGCCCCCTCGACGCACCCCCCGGACACGCTGCCGACGACCTCACCGTGGTCGTCGACGGCGAGCGACGCTCCGGGTTGTCGTGGAGCCGAGCGCCAGGTGCGCACGACGGTCGCGACGGCCACCCGGCGACCCGCCGAGAGCCACCGGTCCACCTGGTCCAGGACGTCGCGCACACCCCATGGTCGCTCACGACGAACCGTGCCCGGCGTGGACCTCGTGCACGACGGCGTGCCCCCTGCCGCGCGACATCAACCAGCGGTTCACCGGCCAGGCCAGGACGAACGCCAGCGCCAACGAGAGGGCCAGGGTCCACCAGAACAGCCACTGCGACAGGGTGGCGGCCATCGCGCCCGGGACGAGACCGATGAAGCCGTTGTCGACGACCTCCATCACCGCGATCGAGACGGTGTCGGAGGCCAGGGCGAGTCGGGCCGCGCGCCGCCAGCCGACCCCGGCCGCGAGCACCCCGTGCATCGTCAGGGCGTACCCGAAGGCGAAGGCCAGCACGAGCGAGACGACCACCGTCGCGGCGTTGCCGAAGCCGAAGAGGGTGGCCAGGACCATCCCGAGGACCTCACCCGCCGCACACCCCGTGAGGCAGTGCCGGGTCGCCTGGGCCGCCATCCGCCACGTCGTCCGCACAGCACCGAGTAGACGACCGTCGGGGGCGCGACGCACCCGGAACGACGAAGGGGCAGGCCTTCCGGCCTGCCCCTTCGTGGAAGCTCCCGCAGTTGGACTCGAACCAACAACCTGCCGGTTAACAGCCGGCTGCTCTGCCAATTGAGCTATGCGGGACCACTTCTCACGACCGGGATGTAACCCCCGGTCACGACTGTCCAACCGTACCAGCCCCACGGACCGCTCCGTGCACGGCACGGGATCACGCGCCCTGGGCGCGCTCCTGCCAGGTCCGGCGGGCGGCTTCGAGGCGGAACAGCTCGGCCGAGGCCTCCCCGTACTCCGCGCTCGCGGGGTCGAGGCGCTGCAGCGTGCGGCGGGCCTCGGCCACGGCGCGGGTCGCGGACTGCCCGGCGAGGGCGGCCACGAGCTGACGTCCCCAGCTCTCCAGCTGCTCCTCGCTGGAGACGGGCAGGTCGGTGGCCGCGAGCTCGTCGACGAGGGCCGCGACGGGGCCGTCGGCGTAGTCGAGGACGCCGGCCAGCCAGGCCGGTCCCTGCGGAGCCTCCCCGGGGCCACCGGCGGCGGTGACGGCGTCGTGGACGGCCCGGTGCCCGGGCGCCGCGAACGCGTCGGCCTCCAGGGAGTCGAAGACCTCGGCGACGGCCCACGGCGCCTGCAGGACGCAGGCCAGCACCTGCCGCTCGAGCTGGGCCACGGGGTCGTTGGCGGCGAGCGAGCGGACCGGCTGCCGGGCGGGCGGCTGCTGCGGGCGCCCCTGCTGCTGCGGTGCCCCGCTCCCGGAGTGGCGACGGACCCGGTCGAGCACGAAGCGCTCGTCGAGGAACCCCGTCCAGCGGTCCAGGTTGATGGCGTAGCGCTGCTGCAGCCCGCGGTCGCGGATGGCGGCGACGATGGGCGCGGCGGCGTCGAGCGCGGCGAGGCGGCCGGCGTCGGAGTTCAGGTCGAACCGTTCGATGGTGGAGCGGATCGCGAACTCGAACAGCGGTACCCGGCCGTCGACCAGTTGCGCCACAGCGGCTTCCCCGGCGGACAACCGCAGGTCGCACGGGTCCTGACCCTGCGGGGCGACGGCGACGTAGGTCTGGGCGCTGAAGCGCTGGTCGAGCTCGTAGGCCTTCAGCGCGGCCTTCTGCCCGGCGGCGTCGCCGTCGAAGGTGAAGACGACCTCGGCGGAGCCGTCGCTCTCCCCCAGCATCCGCTGCACGATCCGGGCGTGGTCCTCGCCGAACGCCGTGCCGCAGGTCGCGACGGCCTGCCCGACCCCGGAGAGGTGGCAGGCCATGACGTCGGTGTAGCCCTCGACCACGACGACGCGCTTGGTGCGCGAGATCTCCCGCTTGGCGAGGTCGAGGCCGTAGAGCGCCTGCGACTTCTTGTAGATGGGGGTCTCCGGGGAGTTCAGGTACTTCGACTCGATGCGGTCGTCGTCGAAGAGCCGGCGGGCCCCGAAGGCGACGGTGTGACCGCTGACGTCGCGGATCGGCCACACCAGTCGCCCGCGGAAGCGGTCGTAGAGGCCCCGCTGGCTCTGCCCGGCCAACCCGGAGGTGACGAGCTCCTCCTCGCCGAACCCCTTGGCGCGCAGCTGACGCAGCAGCGCGTCGCCGGTGTTGGGGGCGAACCCGACCCCGAACCGGGCGGCGTCCTCGCGGCTGAACCCGCGTTCGGCGAGGAAACCCCGTGCCGTCTCCGCCGGGCCGACCCCCTCGAGCTGCTGGGCGTAGAACTCCTCGGCGAGGGTGTGCATCTCGAGGAGGCGCTGGCGCTGGCCCGCGTTGGAGGCGGGGCGCTGGGCGCTGCGACCACCGTCGTCGACGTAGCGCAGCTGGATCCCGGCGCGCTGGGCGAGGCGCTCCACGGCGTCGGCGAAGCCGAGACCGTCGATGCGCATGACGAACTCGATCGCGTCGCCGGACTCCCCGCAGCCGAAGCAGCGCCAGCGCCCGGTCGCCGGACGCACGGTGAAGCTGGGGGTCCGCTCGTCGTGGAAGGGACAGAGGCCCTTGAAGGAGCCCACACCCCCCGTCCGCAGGGAGACCTGCTCGCCCACGACCTCGTCGAGGCGCACGCGTTCCTTGACCGTCTGCAGATCGTCTGGATGGATGCGCCCGGCCACGGGTGGAGTGTAGGCGCCGGAGCGCCGCCGCCCGGGTGGCAGGATCGCCCCTGTGAGCAGCGAACGGACGAGCAGCAGCGCCGCGGGCAGCGACGACCGGGCCTGGGGCTTCCGCACCCGGGCCGTGCACGCCGGGGCGGTCCCCGAGCCGACGACGGGCGCACGCGCCGTGCCGATCTTCCAGACGACGAGCTTCGTCTTCGAGGACGCCGCCGACGCCGCGAACCTCTTCGCGCTGCAGAAGTACGGGAAC
This sequence comes from Kineococcus sp. AC630, assembly GCF_979255925.1. Lineage (NCBI taxonomy): Bacteria > Bacillati > Actinomycetota > Actinomycetes > Kineosporiales > Kineosporiaceae > Kineococcus > Kineococcus sp. AC630. The sequence continues at coordinate 33,059 of NZ_CEEDMJ010000006.1, read as the reverse complement.
ATCTACTCCCGCATCTCCAACCCGACCGTCGCCGCCTTCGAGGAGCGCATGGCCTCCCTGGAGGGCGGGCTCGGGGCGCTGGCCTGCGCGAGCGGGCAGGCCGCGGAGTTCCTCACCTTCGCCGCCCTCGCCGGTGCGGGCGACCACGTCGTCGCCTCCAACAACCTCTACGGCGGCACCGTCACCCAGCTCGACGTCACGCTGCGCCGCTTCGGCGTGGACACCGTCTTCGTCGCCCCGGAGCCCGAGACCGTCCGCGCCGCGATCACCGAGAAGACCCGCTTCGTCTTCACCGAGCTCGTCGCCAACCCCTCCACGGTGATCGCCGACATCCGCGCGCTGGCCGACGTCGCCCACGAGGCCGGCATCCCGCTGATCGTCGACGCGACCACCGCGACCCCCTACCTCTGCCGGCCGATCGAGCACGGCGCGGACATCGTCATCCACTCCGCGACGAAGTTCCTCGGCGGTCACGGCACCACGCTGGGCGGCGTCGTCATCGACGCCGGCACCTTCCCCTGGGACAACGGCAAGTTCCCGGCCATGACCGAACCGGTCGCCTCCTACGGCGGCCTCAGCTGGTGGGGCAACTTCGCCGAGTACGGCTTCCTCACCAAGCTGCGCAGCGAGCAGCTGCGCGACATCGGCGCGACCCTGTCGCCGCACTCCGCGTTCCTGCTGCTCATGGGCGTGGAGACGCTGCCGCAGCGGATGCGCGAGCACGTCGCCAACGCCCGCACCGTCGCCGCCTGGCTCGAGGCCGACGACCGCGTCTCCTGGGTCCGCTACTCCGGTCTGCCCAGCCACCCGCACCACGGCCGGGCCGAGAAGTACCTGCCCGAGGGTCCCGGCGCCGTCTTCTCCTTCGGCGTCGTCGGGGGCCGCGCCGCCGGCGAACGCTTCATCAACAACGTCCAGCTGTGCTCGCACCTGGCCAACATCGGCGACGCGCGCACCCTCGTGCTGCACCCCGCCTCCACGACCCACCAGCAGCTCTCCGCGGAGCAGCTCACCGCCGCCGGGGTCCCCGAGGACCTCATCCGGATCAGCGTGGGACTGGAAGACGTCGAGGACGTGTTGTGGGACCTGGACCAGGCGCTCGCCGTCGCTGTGGAGGGGAACCGATGAACGACTCGACCAGCGGGGCGACCGGCACCGTTCCGGACGCGGGCGCGGACCTCGGCTCGGTCGCCGCCCCGGAGAACCTGGAGCAGGCCCCCGCCGCGACCGGTTCCAAGGACGCCGCTCCGACGTCGTGGACGGCCCCCGGCGCCGGGGAACGCCTGCGCATCCTGCGCCGCACGAAGACCGTCGCGATCCTCGGTGCCTCGAACAAGCCCTCGCGCGCCTCGTACTTCGTCGAGACCTACCTGCTCGCGGACTCCGACTTCGAGCTGTGGTTCGTCAACCCGAACGAGACCGAGATCCTCGGTCGGCCCGCCTACCCGTCGTTGCGTGAACTCCCCGGGGTCCCCGACCTCGTCGACGTGTTCCGCCGTCCGAGCGAACTCGGGGGTGTGCTCGACGACGTCATCGCGGTCGGCTCCCCCGTGATGTGGATGCAGCTGGGCCTCGCGGACGACGCCGTCGCCCAGCGCGGTGCCGAGCACGGCGTGACGGTCGTGATGAACCGCTGCCTGAAGATCGAGCACGCGAGGTTCCACGGCGGTCTGCACCTCGCCGGTTTCGACACGGGCGTCATCTCGGCCCGGCGCCGCGCCCGCTGAGAGTCGTCCACAGCTCGACCGCGGAGAACTCCGGGGCCCCCGAAGAAGCTCCTCTGGATCCTGGTCGGGGTCGGCGCCGCCGTCGGCCTCCACCTCCTGATCGGTGTGGCGGTGGTCGCCGCCGGGTTCGCCCGCGGCGCGTCCGACGTGCGCAGCACGGCTGCGCCGCAGTCGGTCCGCCTGTCCTCGACCGTCACCTGGACGGTGGGGACCTGTCTCGCGGAACGCTCCGAGGTCTCGTGTGCGAGCGGACACGACGCCGAGGTCGTCGTCGTCGTCCCGGTCACCGCCGACCTCCGCGACGGACGACGGCGCTGGGGCGCGAACTCCTCCTGCGCCCGCGAGGTGGCGGCCGTCATCGCGGCCGGGGAGTTCAGGCCGGACACCGTCACCTACGCCTCCGCCTACCCGCCCCACCGGCTCCACGACGAGCGGGTGTTCTGCCTGCTCGTCGCCGCCGACGACTCCCCGGTGCGGGGGTCCTGGACCGGCGGGGACCTGGTCGGGCCGACCGCCCCGGCTCCCTTCGAGTGAGTCCCGGACACGACGGGCGCAGTGTGCCGACCGCCGCGACGTGACCCGCCGTAACCTGGGCGGGTGATCGAGCACCGGCCGCCACGACCCACCGACGGGTTCTCCCTCGCCGCGCTCGTGACGGGAATCCTGGGCACCGGCCCGGTCGCCTTCGCCCTCGGCGCGATCGGGCTGCACCGCACCGGTCGTGCGCAGACGGCGGGCCGCGGGTTCGCGATCGCCGGGATCGTGCTGGGCGGGCTGCAGATGCTGGCCGCCTCCGTCGCGATCGCCTGGATCGTCGGTGCCGCGGTGACCGGGGTCTCGTTCCTCGGCCGCCTCCCCGCCGACCCCTTCGGGACGAGCACGGGCCCGACGACGATCGACGACCTGACGGCCGGCGACTGCTTCGACAGCGGGGACGACGACGGTCTGCACGGCACCGTCGAACGCACCGCCTGCGCCGACACCCACGACGGCGAGGTCCTCGAGGTCGTCACCCTGCCCGACGGGACCTACCCCGGCGAGGCCGAGCTGGAGACCTACGCCGAGGACCACTGCGAGTCCGACGCCTCCACCGCGGTCGACGACGCCGGCCTCGACCCGGACGACTTCGAGTACGGCTACTACTACCCGTTGGAGCAGAACTGGGCCGACGGCAGTCGGCTGCTGCAGTGCACCATCCACGGCTGGGAGGGCGACCTGCAGGGTTCCGTCCTGGACGGGGACGCCGCCGTCACGTCGTGAGATCGCGGGGCGTGAGCCGGCGGTGCCAGGCCAGGGCAGAGACGTCGGTGAGGGAGGCGACCTGGTCGATCACCACCCGCAGGCGGGCTGCGTCGTCGGGCGCGAGGGCGTGGTCCTCCCGGAACGGCGGTTCGAGGACGTCGGGCCCCTGCCGGACGAGGGCGTCGAGGAGCTCGCGCAGCAGTTCCCGCTGGCGGGCGTAGAACGGCTGACGTTCCTGCGCGCTCATGACGAACGTGGCCGCGACGCCCTTGAGGACGGCCACCTCGAGGGTCGTGTCCACGGGGACGACGACGTCGGCGGCGTAGCGGGTGAGGCGGCCGTCGCCGTGGCGTTCCCGGGTCGCGTGCTCGGCCGCGTTGGCGAACCGGCCGATGAGCTGGGAGGTCATGTCCTTCAACGCCGCCAGGTGGCGACGACCGCCGAACACCTCACCGGGTTGTTCCCGGGCCCAGAAACCCGACGTCGAGAGCCGTTGCAGCGCAGCGGCGACGGCCTCGTCGGAGGCGTCGGGCAGGTACCAGTCCCGCACCTGGGCGGCGACCCGGGCACGGATCTCGTCCTGGTCCAGCCAATCGAGGCGGACGTGACCCGCGACGATCGCGTCCTCGACGTCGTGCACCGAGTAGGCGACGTCGTCGGAGAAGTCCATGACCTGGGCCTCGACGCACGGCCGGTTCTCCGGCGCGCCGTCGCGCAACCAGGCGAACACCTCGGCGTCGTCGACGTAGGCCCCGAACTTCGAGGTCACGCGCGGCGCCTTCCCGTGCAGCCACGGGTACTTCGTCGAGGCGTCCAGGCTGGCGCGGGTCAGGTTCAAGCCGACGGGCGAACCGTCGGCGGCGACCGTCTTGGACTCCAGCCGGGTCAGCAGCCGCAACGTCTGGGCGTTGCCCTCGAAACCCCCGATGTCCTGAGCCGCGTCGGCCAGCGCCCGTTCGCCGTTGTGGCCGAACGGCGGGTGGCCGAGGTCGTGGGCCAGGCAGGCGGTGTCGACGACGTCGGGGTCGCAACCGAGCGCCGCCCCGAGTTCGCGGCCGACCTGCGCGACCTCGAGGGAGTGCGTGAGGCGGTTGCGGACGAAGTCGTCGGTGGCGGGGCCGACGACCTGGGTCTTGGCGGCGAGCCGGCGCAGCGAGGAGGAGTGCAGGACGCGGGCGCGGTCACGCATGAAGGCGCTGCGACCGTGCGTCTTCGGCGGTTCCGTGGCCCAGCGTTCGAGGTCGCCCTCCTGGTAGCCCGCGCTCATCCGCCGGACACCGAGAGCTCGGCCTGGGCGATCATCTCGGCCGCGGCGCCGGTGAGCTCCTGGGTCTCCAGCCAGCCCTCCGGCAGCGCGACCCTCGCCTGCGGCGACCCGGCCCGGCCGCGGGAACCCTCCGCGGCGGCACCCGGGTAGTCCTGGTCGAGGTCGAGGTCGGCGATGAGCTCGTCGAGGGCCTCGAGGGTGTCGACGAGGCCGAGGCGGGCTCGCATGTCGCCGCCCACGGCGTAGCCCTTGAAGTACCAGGAGATGTGCTTGCGGATGTCGCGGCAGCCGCGCAGTTCGTCGCCGTAGAACTCGACGAGCAGGTCGGCGTGGCGGCGCAGGACCTTCGCCACGTGGCGCATCCCGGGCCTCACCCGGTCCTCGCGACCGGCGAACCCCGCCTCGAGGTCGGCGAACAGCCACGGTCGCCCGAGGCAGCCGCGGCCGACGACGACCCCGTCGCACCCGGTGCGCCGCATCATCTCCACCGCGTCCTCAGCGCTCCAGATGTCGCCGTTGCCGAGCACGGGGATGGTGGTGACCGTCTCCTTGAGGCGCGCGATGGCCTCCCAGTCGGCGTGGCCGGAGTAGTGCTGCGACGCCGTCCGCCCGTGCAGCGCGACGGCGGCGGCCCCCTCCTCCTCGGCGGCCCTGCCGGCCTGGAGGTAGGTGAGGTGGTCGTCGTCGATGCCCTTGCGCATCTTCACCGTCAGCGGGATGCCGCCCTTGGACGCCTCGCGCACCGCCCCGCGGACGATGTCGCGGAACAGGGTCGCCTTCCACGGCAGCGCGGACCCGCCGCCCTTGCGGGTGACCTTGGGGACGGGGCAGCCGAAGTTGAGGTCGACGTGGTCGGCGATGTCCTCCTCGACGACCATCCGGACCGCCGCGGCGACCGTCGTCGGGTCGACCCCGTAGAGCTGCAGGCTGCGCGGGGTCTCGGTCTCGGTGAACGTCACCAGGCGCATCGTCTCGGCGTTGCGTTCGACGAGGGCGCGCGAGGTGACCATCTCGCTGACGTAGAAGCCCTCACCCTGCTCGCGGCAGAGCTGCCGGTAGGCGGAGTTGGTGATGCCGGCCATCGGTGCGAGGACGACCGGCGTCGCGGAGACGTGCGGTCCGATCCGCAGCGGCTGGACGGCCGTCAGGGTAGGTGCGCTCACACACCCATTGTGACGGCCCACGCGGGTGCCGGGGAGCCGGCGCTCGTGTCCGGCTCGGGGACGGACAGCACCGGGCACGGCGCGTCGAGCACGACGAGCCGTGCGCGACCGCCCAGGAGGTCGTCGACCCCGCGCCGGGCCAGGCCGACGACCAGCAGGGCGGCCTGTTCGCGTTCGGCCAGGTCGAGGACGGCCTCGACGACGTCGGCCCCCTCCGGGGGCAGGCGCAGGTCGAGTTCGACGGGGGCGCTGCGCAGCCGCAGCAGCAGCCCGTCCGGCAGCGGCGCCGCGGTCACCACCGCGATCGTCCCGCCGCGCAGGCGGGCCTGGGCGAGGGCCTCGAGGACGGCGTGCTCGTCCCCCGGTTCGTAGCCGACGACGATCAACGGGTGCTGCCGGGACCTCGGACCGCACATCGAACGCTCCTTCGCGTCAGGGGTGGATCGACGACCTGGGCACCGTAGGATCCGGGCAAGCGCTTGCGCAAGCGCTTGCCTGGTCCTGTTGCCAGACCGTGACAGGCCTACCGGGCCGGGTTCGACGAGCGAGGGGGCTCCTGCGGTGGTGACCATGGCCGACGTCGCGCGGCTGGCCGGGGTGAACGCCTCGACCGTCTCGCACGTCCTCAACGGGACCCGCGCGGTCAGCGGACCCACGCGGGAAGCGGTCCTGTCCGCGATCGCCAGCACCGGGTACCGCCAGAACACCCTCGCCCGCTCACTGGCCCGGTCCTCGACGACCACGCTCGGCCTGGCGAGCCGCTTCGTCTCCAACCCGCACTTCGCCGACCTCGTGACCTCCATCGAGGGCGCCGCCCACGCCGCCGGGTACACCCTCGTCCTCGCCGACACCCACGACGACCCCGCCGAGGAGGTGCGAGCCGTCCACGAGCTCGCGGACCGTCGCGTCGACGGGATGCTGCTGGCCCCCTCCGTCCACGCCGAGGTCGAGGCCCTCCCCTTCCTCGCCGCGCACGGCATCCCCACCGTCCTGCTCGACCGCTTCGCCGACGCCGACGTGGACCAGGTGGCGCCGGAGAACACCGAGGCGACCGCGCTGCTGACCTCCCACCTCGCCGACCTCGGCCACCGCCGTCTCGCGTTCGTCGCGGGGCTGACCGGGCTGAGTTCCACCTCCGAACGCCACGCGGGGTTCTCCCGGGTCCTCGCCGAACGCGGACTGACCGGCGTCGTGCTGGACGGGGGCAGCGAGACCTCCCTCGCCGAGACCGCGGTGCTCTCGGCGTTCGCCGGCGCCGACCGTCCCAGCGCCGTCGTCGTCGGCAACAACTCGATGACCGTCGGCACCCTGCGCGCGCTGCGGTCGCTGGGGTTGTCCGTCCCCGACGACGTCGCCCTCGTCTGCTACGACGACCCCGAGTGGGCCGACCTCGTCGAACCCCGCCTCACCGCCATCCACCAGGACGTCCCCGTGATGGCGACCCGCGCCGTCACCATGATCCTCGAGCGCCTCGCCGGCACCGCGCCCGACACCCCCCGCCGCGAACGCATCCCCCCCACCTTCCGGCACCGGAACTCCTGCGGCTGCTCCTGACCCTGCTCGTGGCCGGCGGGTTCGGGTCGTGGACGCCACGCACCGCTAGGTCCGGCGCGTGGCGTCCACGACCCGGAGTCATCCCGGTGTCCACAGGAACGCAGGAGTCCCCAGTCCTGCACAGACGCGAAGCCGGCGACCGGCGACCCCGCGTTCCTCCCGCACGATCCCCGCATGCCCCGGAAGAAGAACTACGACCGTGCCGCGGTCGATGCGTTGATCGCGCGGTCCGACGGCGTGGTCAAGCGCGCAGACCTGGTCCTCCTCGGAGTTCCGGACTCCACGCTGACCAACCTGACGGGACCTCGCGGTCGCTGGCAGCGCATCCTCCCCGGCGTCGTGCTCGCGCACCGCGGAAACCCGACGCTGCTCGAACGGCGCCGGGCCGCGTTGACGTACGCAGGGCCCGACAGCCGCCTCAGCGGCCACCACGCCCTGGACGTCTGGGGCGCGCTGGGTCGACGCGTCGAGGTCGGCCGGGAGATCCTGGTCGTGGTCCCCCATCCGCGGCACCGCGTGTCGAGCGGGTTCTGCGTCGTCGAGCGGTCAGAACGTGGAACGGGACGCGCCGAACGGGGTGGGCTGCGCGTCACGGGAGTCGCCCGAGCCCTCGGTGACGCCTGCCGACGGCAGGACCTCTCGCTCGACGACGTGCGAGAGGTCATGAGCACCGTGCTCGCCGCGGACCGGTGCACCCTGCGACAACTGGACGCCGTGATCAGGCACGGCCCCACCCAGCGCAGCGGTCACTCACGGGTGGCGCTGGAAGAACTCGGCGCGGCGACTCGCAGCGCGGCCGAGGGGCGCGCCTTCCGCGTCGTCTCCCGATCCGGACTCCCCCAGCCGGTGTGGAACGAGCCCGTCGTCGTGGCCGGACGGTGGATCGGGAACGCGGACGCCTACTGGCCCGACCTCGGCGTCGTCCTCGAGATCGACTCGATGACGTGGCACCTCGGAGCTCAGGCGCTCCGCCGCACCCAGGCGAAGGCTCGGCGTTACGCGGAGGCCGGTGTCATCCTGCTCTCCATCGCCCCCGCCGATCTCCTGGGCGACCCGACGGCGTTCCTGGACCAACTGCGGCGGACGCTCGAGACGGCGGCCGCGGCCAAGCGTTCGGGGCGTTGACGCCACACGACGAACCTGGTGGCGCGAGGCGTCCACGACCCGAACCCCCGGACCCCGCGACGACGGCTACAGCCACCCCCGCGACTCCGCCAGGCGCACCGCCTCGGCGCGGGTCCGCGCGCCGGTCTTCCCGATCGCGGCGGAGAGGTGGTTGCGCACCGTGCCCTCGGACAGCGACAACCCGCCGGCGAGGTCGGCGACGGTCCGGCCGTCGCGGGCCAGGCGCAGGACGTCGGTCTCGCGTTCGGTCAGGGGGTTCACGCCCGCGGCCAGCGACTCCGCGGCCAGCGCGGGGTCGACGACGCGGAGCCCGGAGGCGATGCGGCGCACCACGTCCGCCAGTTCCCGGGACGGGGTGTCCTTGACGACGAAACCGTGGGCGCCGGCCTCCATCCCGCGGCGCAGGTAGCCGGGACGGCCGAAGGTGGTGACGATGAGCACCCGCACCGAGGGGACCGAGCGGCGCAGCGCCGCGGTCGCGGCGATCCCGTCGAGACCGGGCATCTCGATGTCGAGCAGCGCGACGTCCGGGCGGTGCTCGCGGGCGGCGGCCACGACGAGGTCCCCGCGGGAGACCTCGCACACCACGGACAGGTCCTCCTCCAGCGACAGCAGCGCCGCCAGCGCACCCCGCACCAGCGCCTGGTCGTCGGCCAGCATCAACCGGATGCTCACACCCGGACCGCCAGTTCGAAACCGCCCTGGGCGGACCGGCCGACGGTCAACGCGCCCCCGGCGACGCGGGCGCGTTCGGCGAGGCCCGCGAGTCCCGCTCCGCCCCCGGACCCCGGCCGGGGCCCGGAGCCGTCGTCGCAGACCACCACGGCGCAGGACGAGACCGTGATCCAGCAGGTGCGCGCCCCGGAGTGCCGCACCACGTTCGTGACCCCTTCGCGCACGACCCAGCCGAACAACTCCTGCAGCTCTCCCGGGACCTCGTCCACGGAACCGGGCAGCCGGTCCGTGACCCCCGCGGCGGCGAGCGCCTGGCGGGCGCCCGCGAGTTCCGTACCGAGGGACACCTCGCGGTAGCCCTCCAGCGCGGCCCGGACGTCGGTCAGCGCGGTGCGCGCCAGGCGTTCCACGTCCTCGACCTCCACGCGGGCCCGTTCCACGTCGACGTCGAGGAGCCGTCCGGCGAGTTCCGCCTTCAACGTGATGACCGTCAGCGAGTGACCGAGGAGGTCGTGCAGGTCCCGGGAGAAGCGGGTGCGCTCCTCCGCGACGGCGAGGCGGGCCAGGTCCTGCTGCGCGGCCGCGAGCTGTCGGCTGCGCCGGATGAGCCGGGTCATCCCGAGGGTCGCGACGGCCGCGAAGAACGTCCCGATCGCGGTGCTCTGCAGGTCCGACCAACCGTCGACCCACCGCCCGGCGAGCACGAGCGCGACGACGCAGACGAGGAACAGTCCCAGCGCCGGTCGCAGCGGCAGCGTGAACGCGGCGTAGGCGGAGATGAAGTACACGGTGTTGAAGCCGCTGGAACCGGCGCCGGGGACGATCACCGCGGTCAGCGCGAACAGCGCCGCGAGCCCCAGGACGGCCCGCCGGCGGGTGGCCCCCAGGTCGCCGGTGGCCCGCATCGTCGACCAACCCCGCGACAGCAGGACGAAGTAGAGGACGGCGAAACCGAGGGTCGCCAGGATCGCGAGCGCCCCCAGCGCGCGGTCGGGGTTCTTCCAGGCGTCCTCGACGGTCTGGACGAGGATGAGCAACCAGACGCCCGCGAACACGAACCCCGACCCCCGCATGCGCGGGATCGCCAGGGCGGGCAGCGGTTCGCGCGGCGGCACGGGAGCACCCTCCCACGCCACCGCGCTCTCGCCGGAGGTCACACGCGGCCGGTGTCGCGGCGGAACAGCCACGCCGCGGCGGCTCCGAACACCCCCGTCCACACCACGAGGTTCACGACGGCTCCGACGAAGGAACCGGTGTGCTGCAACGGCCAGTGCGCCAGCACACCGACCCCGTAGGCCGGGGTGAAGGACGCGACGGTCTGCAGCGTCGAGCCGAACAACGTCAGGGGGACGAACAACCCACCCATGAGGGCCAGCAGGGCGAGCACCGGACCCATGACCTGCATGGCGTTCTCGGAGGGCACCAGGTAGCCGATGGCCAGCCCGAGGGAGGCGAAGACGAGGGACCCGATCCAGGCGACGAGACCGCCCACGACCCACGCGGAGGCCCGCATCGTCGCCCCGGTCACCGCCCCGAGGAGCAGTTCCACGACGACGGGGATGAAGGCGATGCTCGCCGCGGACAGCACCTTCGAGGTGACGTAGGTCGCCGGGCGCATCGGGGTCAGGCGCAACTGCCGGCTCCAGCCGCTGGCTCGTTCGACGGCCACGGAGGCGCCGACGCTGGTGGCCGCGACCATCGCCCCGTAGACGGCGAAGCTGATCATCACGTAGCCCTTCGCGTCGCCGTCGGACTGCGACGCGCCGAACGCGAAGTAGAAGACGACCGGCATGACGATGGTGAAGACCAGGGTGCGCCGGTTGCGCAGCACCCGCCGGATGTCCAGCTTCAGGTAGGTCGGGTTCACCAGTCCGCGCGGGACCTCGGGGGCGATCGCGGTCATCGGGAGACCTCCTGGGTGGAGTCGCTGGTCAGGGAGACGAAGGCGTCCTCGAGACCGCGGGCGGTCACCTCGAGGTCGGTGGCGGGGGTGCGCGTCAGCAGGAACCGGGCGACGGCGTCGGAGTCGGTGGCCTGCACCAGGACCTGGTCGCCGTTCACCTGCAGGTCCTCCACGCCCGGCATCTCGGCGAGGTCGTGCAGGCGCACCCCGGGCCAGGTGGCGCGGACGGTGCGCCCGGCGGAGAGCGCTTTGATCTGCGACGGGGTGCCGTCGGCCACGATCCGTCCGTGGGCGACGAGGACGATGCGGTCGGCGTAGGTGTCGGCTTCTTCGAGGTAGTGGGTGGCGAACAGGACGGTCCGCCCGCGCCGGGCGTCGTCGCGGATGGCGCCCCAGAAGGCCCGGCGGCCCTCGACGTCCATCCCGGTGGTGGGCTCGTCGAGGACGAGCAGGCGCGGGTCGGGCAGCAGGGCCATCGCGAACCGCAGCCGCTGCTGCTCACCCCCGGAGCACCTGCCGACGCGCCGGTCGGCGATGTCGGAGATCCCGGCCCGCTGCAGGACGACGTCGACGGGCTGGGTGCGGGCGAACAACGACGCGGTGACCTCGACGGTCTCGCGCACCGAGAGGTCCTTGAGCAGCCCGCCGCTCTGCATGACGGCGGACACCCAGCCGCGGGCGACGGCCTCGCGCGGGGGGACGCCGTAGACGCTGGCGGTCCCGGTGCTGGGCTGGGACAGGCCGAGCAGGACGTCGATCGTCGAGGTCTTGCCGGCCCCGTTCGGGCCGAGGAAGGCCACGACCTCCCCGGGGCGCACGACGAGGTCGAGACCGTCGACAGCGGTCACCGCACCGAAGCGCTTGGTGAGGCCGGTGACGGCGATGGCGGCCGGGCTCGTGCTCAGCGTGAGCGTCGCGTCAGGTGCTGTGCTCTCCATGAGGAGGAGCCTCACAGGTCGGGGACGTCGGTGCCTCGGCCTCGCGTCACCCCGGACCCATGACGGATGTCACCTCGTGACGGCGCGCTCCCGCGACCACCAGAAGACGAGGAGTCCAGCCGCGAGTCCCCAGAACGCCGACCCCACTCCGGCGAAGGTGACTCCCGAGGCGACGACGGCGAACGTGAGGCCGGCCGTCACCCGATGCCTCGGGTCGCTCAGCGCGGAGGTCAGTCCCCCGGCGAAGGAGGAGAGCAGGGCGAGCCCGGCGACGGCCTCGACGAGGACCGGGTCACCGTTGCCGACGAACTCGGCGATCGGGGTCGCGAGCAGTCCCAGCACCAGGTACCCGCCTCCGCCGGCCACGGCGGCGACCCAGCGCCGGCGCGGGTCGGCGGACGCGCCCGGCCCGGCGATGATCCCGGCGGCGAGCGCCGAGAGGTTCACCGCGTGGCCGCCGAAGAACGCCGCGACGGCGCTGCCCACCCCGGACCCGACGAGCACGCGCGCGACGGGGACGTCGCGGTAGCCCAAGGTGTCGAGGATCGCGAAACCTGGGACGTTCTGCCCGGCCATCGTCACGACGTAGAGCGGGACCCCGAGCGAGACGATGACGAAGGGGTCGAACGCGGGGACCACCGCCAGCAGCCGCGGCGCCCACTCGAGCGCGATCCCGCCCTCCAGCAGCCACGCCGTGCCGAGGAGTCCGACGACCATCGCGGCGGGCACCGCCCACGCCGCGGCGTAGCGACGCAGCACCAGCCACACGACCACGACGGCCAGCGCGGCCACGGGTTCGCGGCGCACCGCGGTGACCGGGGCCAGGCACAACGGCAGCAGCACCCCGGCCAGCAGCGCCCCCGAGACCGGGGCGGGAACCCGCCGGACGAGGTTCGCCAGCCACGGCCAGGCGCCGGTGATCACGAGCAGCAGCGCGCAGAGGAGGAACGCCCCGACGGCCGCGGCGAAGGAACCGGTGCGTCCCTGCGCGGCGACGATCAGCGCAGCGCCGGGCGTCGACCAGACGAACGACAGCGGCTGCCCGGTGCGCCAGGACATGAGGCAGGCGAGGAGCCCCTGGGCGAGGCAGAGGGCGAGCAGGCCGGACGCCGCCTGCGCGGGCGAGGCTCCGGCGGCGGTCAGCCCCGCGAGCACCAGGACGAAGGAGCTCGCGAACCCGGTCAGCGCGGCGACGACGCCCGCGACGACGGGACGGGCGAGTTCGGGACGGGCCAGCTCGTGACGGGGTTCGCCGGACGGGGAGCGGATCAGGCCACCTCGTCGACCCGCGCGGGGACCGCGGCGACGCACGGGGAGGGGTCGCCGACCCACGCCTCCCCCACGGTCCCGGCGGCGAGGCGCGCCGCGTAGAGGTCGACCTTCGCGGCGATGACGTCGCGGGCGGAGGCGAGTTCCGCCAGCTGCTCCTCGACGCGGTGCTGGTGGGCGGCGAGCAGACCGAGACGTTCGGCCTCGTTGCCCTCGCCGGCCCGGACGAGTTCCGCGTAGCGGCGGACGTCGGGCACGGGCATCCCCGTGCCCCGCAGCCGCGCGCACATCCGCAGCCACTCGACCTCGAGCGCCGAATAGCGGCGTCGACCACCCGGGTCGCGCCGGACGGGTCCGACGAGGAGCCCTTCGCGTTCGTAGAAGCGCAGCGCGTCGACGCCGATCCCCGTCAGCTCACTGACCTCACCGATCCCGAAGCTGGAGTCCACGCAGCAAGCCTAGACGGACGGCCGGAACCCTCGGGGGTTCCGGCCGTCCGCTCGTGGTTCAGGCGCCGATGAGGCGTGCCCCCAGCCACTGGGTGACCTGGGTCAGCCCGACGCGTTCCTGCGCCATCGTGTCGCGTTCGCGGATGGTCACCGCCTCGTCCTCGAGGGTGTCGAAGTCGACGGTGATGCAGTACGGCGTGCCGACCTCGTCGTGACGGCGGTAACGACGGCCGATGGCGCCGGCGTCGTCGAACTCGACGTTCCAGTTCCGGCGCAGCTCAGCCGCGAGGTCACGCGCCTTCGGCGAGAGGGACTCGTTGCGCGACAACGGGAACACCGCGGCCTTGACCGGGGCGAGGCGGTGGTCCAGGCGCAGCACGGTGCGCTTGTCGACGCCACCCTTGGTGTTCGGGGCCTCGTCCTCGGTGTAGGCGTCGACGAGGAACGCCATGAGCGAACGGGTCAGACCCGCTGCGGGTTCGATGACGTAGGGGACCCAGCGTTCGCCCTTGGTCTGGTCGAAGTAGGACAGGTCGACGCCGGACTCCCGGGCGTGCGTCGTCAGGTCGTAGTCGGTGCGGTTGGCGACGCCCTCGAGCTCGCCCCACTCCGAGCCCTGGAACCCGAACCGGTACTCGATGTCGACCGTCCGCTTGGAGTAGTGCGACAGCTTCTCCTGCGGGTGTTCGAAGAACCGGAGGTTGCCGGCGTCGATGCCCAGGCCCGTGTACCAGGACATGCGCTCGTCGAGCCAGTACTGGTGCCACTGCTCGTCGGTGCCGGGTTCGACGAAGAACTCCATCTCCATCTGCTCGAACTCACGCGTCCGGAAGATGAAGTTGCCGGGGGTGATCTCGTTGCGGAAGCTCTTGCCGATCTGGCCGATGCCGAACGGCGGCTTCTTGCGCGCGGAGCCCATGACGTTGGCGAAGTTCACGAAGATGCCCTGGGCGGTCTCGGGGCGCAGGTAGTGCATCCCCTCCTCGTTGTCGACCGCACCGAGGTAGGTCTTCATGAGGCCGGAGAAGTCGCGGGGTTCGGTCCACTGCCCGCGCACGCCCGTCTCCGGGTCCGGCACGTCGGCGAGACCGTTGACCGGGGGGTGACCGTGCTTGGCCTCGTAGGCCTCGAGCAGGTGGTCGGCCCGGTAGCGCTTGTGGGTCTGCAGCGACTCCACCAGCGGGTCGCTGAAGACCTCGACGTGGCCGGAGGCCTCCCACACGCGCCGCGGCAGGATCACGGAGGAGTCCAGGCCGACGACGTCGTCGCGGGAGGAGACCATCTGGCGCCACCACTGGCGCTTGATGTTCTCCTTCAGCTCGACCCCGAGGGGGCCGTAGTCCCAGGCCGAGCGGGTACCGCCGTAGATCTCACCCGAGGGGAAGACGAAACCTCGGCGCTTGGCGAGGTTGATGACGGCGTCGAGGCGAGGGGTGGGCGAGGCCACGCGGGATCTCCTGTCCGGCTGGGTGTCGGCGGTCGAGCGCCACCCCGCGGGCGGGGCGGGCGTCCTCGCAGAGGTTACGCGCTGAGCGATCCCGCCTGCTCGCTGCCCGACGCCGCTCGGCCCAGCGCACGCGAGCACGTAGGGTGACCTGACCCGCCTGTCGAGAACGGCTCGCAGGACGAACGGAAGGAGACGAGCCAGTCGTGTCGATCCCGGCCCGCCGGTCCACGAAGCAGCGTTCGGCCGTCTCCGCGGTGCTCGACGAGGCCGACGCCTTCCTCTCCGCCCAGGACCTGCACGCCAAGCTGCGGGCCCGGGGGGAGAACGTCGGCCTGGCCACGGTCTACCGCGCGCTGCAGGTCCTCGCCGAGGACGGTGACGTGGACGTGCTGCGCACCGACGACGGCGCCGAGGCCGTCTACCGCCGCTGCTCCACCGGGCACCACCACCACCTGGTCTGCCGCCGCTGCGGGGCCACCGTCGAGGTCGAGGGGCCCGCGGTCGAGGCCTGGGCCAAGCGGGTCGGCGCCGACCACGGCTTCACCGCCGTCCAGCACGTCGTCGAGGTCTTCGGCGTGTGCGCGGACTGCAGCGAGCTCGTCTGAGCACCGCGGGACGCTCTCGCGGGACCCCCACGGGCCCCGGCGACGCGGCCCGCGGGGAGCCGCGTGCTGAGCACGAGCAGTCACGACCGGTAACGTCACAGGCCGACCACCGTCTTCGAGACAAACGGGAGAGACCGTGAACCGCTCCGAACTCGTCACCGCCGTCGCCCAGCGCGCGGGCCTGACGCAGTCCGACACCGACACCATGCTCAACGCCCTGGGCGACGTCCTCGTCGAGGCCGTCGGCAAGGGCGAGGCCGTCAAGCTCCCGGGCCTGATGACCGTCGAGCGCGTGGAACGCGCCGCCCGCACGGGCCGCAACCCGCGCACCGGCGAGACCATGGAGATCGCCGCCTCCTTCGGCGCCAAGCTCACCGCCGGCTCCAAGCTCAAGGCCGCCGCCAACGGCAGCTGAGGTCGCGTCGCACCGAGGACGCACCTGCGCCTCGCCTCCCCCGGTTTCGTCCCTGGCGACGGACACGCAAGACTGCCCCCGCCGCCCCCTCCGGGCGGCGGACGGCAAGTCAGGACGTGCACCCGGAGTCAGCGTCGACCCGAGCACCGGCAGGGAGGCGAGGCGAGGCGATGAGCACCACGCACGACGAGACCAGTGGAGTGGACGACCAGGTACGGAGCACGTCCCAGGACGGGCTGACCGTCGACGGCGTCTCCTCCCACGAGGGTCACGCGGCCCTGCGGGCCTCCGTCCGACGGCTCGGGGAACTCCTGGGCGCCTCGCTCACCCGGCACGAGGGTCAGGAACTCCTCGACCTGGTCGAGCAGGTGCGTGCCCTGGCCCGCGAGGCCGACGACGGCGCGGAGCTGGCCCGACTGCTCTCCGGGGTGGACGACGCGACCGCCATCGTCCTGGCCCGCGCCTTCACCGCCTACTTCCAGCTCGCGAACGCCTCCGAGCAGCTGCACCGCGGCCTGGAGCTGTCCAAGCAGTCCGGTGGCGGCCTCGACG
This sequence comes from Kineococcus sp. AC630, assembly GCF_979255925.1. Classification (NCBI taxonomy): domain Bacteria; kingdom Bacillati; phylum Actinomycetota; class Actinomycetes; order Kineosporiales; family Kineosporiaceae; genus Kineococcus; species Kineococcus sp. AC630. Next base: position 16,728 of record NZ_CEEDMJ010000006.1, on the reverse strand, counting down.
CCACCCTCGCCCGGCTGGGTGAGGCCCTGGCCGCCGGTGACCTCGACCCGGCCACCGCCCAGCAGATCCTCGGTCGCCTCCAGCTGCGCCCGGTCTTCACCGCGCACCCCACCGAGTCCAGCCGTCGCTCGGTGCTGGACCTGCTGCTGCGGATCACCACCATCGTCGAGGCCTCGGAGGACCCGACGCAGCGCCCCGTCGACGCCCAGCGCGGCCAGCGCCGCCTCGCCGAACTCGTCGACGAGCTGTGGCAGACGGACGAGCTGCGCGTCCTGCGCCCCCGGCCGGCCGACGAGGCCCGCTCGGCGCTGCACTACCTGCGCAACCTGACCTCCACGGTCCTGCCGGACCTGCTCGAGGACCTCTCGGTCGGGCTCGCCGAGCTCGGCCTGGACCTGCCGCTGGACGCCCAGCCGCTGCGCTTCGGCAACTGGGTCGGCGGGGACCGCGACGGCAACCCGAACGTGACCCCGGAGGTCACCGCCGAGGTCCTGGGCATGCAGCACGACGCGGCCCTGGACGTCCTCAGCGCCGCCACCCGCGACCTCATGACCCAGCTCGCGGCCTCGACCCAGATCGTCGGGTTCTCCGACGAACTGCTCGCCTCCCTCGAGGCCGACGCCGCCGCGCTGCCCGACGTGCACGCCTCCCGCGTCCACCTCAACGGCGAGGAGCCCTACCGCTTCAAGCTGTCCTACGTCCTGGCCCGCCTCGAGGGGACCCGGGCACGGCTGCACACCGGCAACGACCACGTCCCCGGCCGCGACTACGCGTCGGTGGCCGAGTTCACCGCCGACATCGTGATGATCTCGGAGTCGTTGCGCGCCAACGAAGGTCACCTCGTCGCCGACGGCGCCGTGGCCCGGCTGCTGCGCGTCACCCGCGCGGTGGGCTTCGGCCTGGCGACCCTGGACGTGCGCGAGGACGCGGGCAAGCACCACGAGGCGCTCGGCGCGATCTACGACCGCCTCGGTGAACTCATCACGCCCTACGCCGACCTCGACCGCACCGCCCGCACCAAGCTCCTCTCGAAGGAGATGACGGGCCACCGCCCGCTCATCGGCGCCGCGGTCCGCACCCTCACGGGGACTCCCGAGAAGGTCGTGCGGCTGTTCTCGACCATCCGCGACTCCCTCGACCGCTACGGCGACGAGACGATCGAGACCTACATCGTCTCGATGACCAAGGGCATCGACGACCTCTTCGCCGTCGTCGTCCTGGCCCGTGAGGTCGGCCTCGTCGACCTGGCCGAGACGCCGGGCGCCAACGACGTGGCGCGCATCGGGTTCGCCCCGCTCTTCGAGACCGTCACCGAGCTCGAGAACGCCGAGGAACTCCTCGAGGGTCTGCTCTCCGACGCCTCCTACCGCCGTGTCGTGGCGGCCCGGGGGAACGTGCAGGAGATCATGCTCGGCTACTCCGACTCCTCCAAGGACGCCGGGATCGCGGCCTCGCGCTGGCAGATCCACCGCGCCCAGCGCGCGCTGCGCGACGTCGCCGCCCGCTACGGGGTGACCCTGCGCCTCTTCCACGGCCGCGGCGGGTCGGTCGGGCGCGGCGGCGGTCCCACCGGCGAGGCGATCCTGGCCCAGCCGTACGGCACCCTCGACGGTCCGATCAAGGTCACCGAGCAGGGCGAGGTGATCTCCGACAAGTACGTCCAGCCGCGCCTGGCCCGCCACAACCTCGAGGTCGCGCTGTCCGCCGCGCTCGAGGCGTCCACGTTGCACCGCACGCCGTTGCAGCCGGACACCGTCCTGGACGACTGGGACGTGACGATGGGCATCGTCGCCGCGAAGGGCCAGGAGGCCTACCGCCGCCTCATCGGCGACCCCGGTCTCGTGCCGTTCTTCCTCACCGCCACCCCGGTCGAGGAGCTCGGGAACCTCAACATGGGTTCGCGTCCCTCCCGTCGCCCCGGCGGGACGGGCGGGCTCGAGGACCTGCGCGCGATCCCGTGGGTGTTCGGCTGGACCCAGACCCGCATCAACGTGCCCGGCTGGTTCGGGGTGGGTTCGGGTCTGAAGGCGGCCCGCGAGGCCGGGCGCAGCGACGACCTCAAGGCCATGGCGGCCGACTGGAGCTTCTTCCGCAGCTTCATCTCCAACGTGCAGATGACCCTGGCGAAGACCGACCTCGGCATCGCCCGGCACTACGTCGACGAGCTCGTCTCGCCCGACCAGCGCGCGACGTTCGACGTGATCCGCGCCGAGCACGCGACGACGCTGGAGGAGATCCTGCTGCTGACCGAGCAGGACGAACTCCTGCAGTCCGCGCCCGTGCTCAAGCGGACCCTGGAACTGCGCGACGCCTACCTCGCGCCGCTGCACGCCCTGCAGGTGTCCCTGCTCGCCCGCTCGCGGGCCAGCGGCGACGACGTCGACCCCGCCCTGCGCCGCGCCCTGCTGCTGACCATCAACGGCATCGCCGCGGGGATGCGCAACACCGGCTGACCCCGTTGGGGATCGTTGCCTCCCCGGTGTCGTCCAGTGACACCGGGGAGGCAACGATCCCTCAGGCGGTGGGCGTGTCCCGGGCCGCGCCGTAGCGCCGGTCCCGTTCGGCGTAGGTCTCGATGGCCGCCCACAACGACCGCCGGTCCACGTCGGGCCAGAGCACGTCGGAGAACACCATCTCGGCGTAGGTGGACTGCCACGGCAGGAACCCCGAGGTCCGCTGCTCCCCCGAGGAACGCCAGAACAGGTCCACGTCGGGCATGTCCGGTTCGTCGAGGTAGCGGGCGATCGTCTTCTCGTCGATCCGGTCCGGGTTCAGCCTCCCCGCCGCGACCTCCTGGGCGATGGCCCGGGTCGCGTCGACGATCTCCGCCCGGCCGCCGTAGTTCACGCACATCGTCAACGTGCAGACGGTGTTGTCCCGGGTCATCTCCTGGGCCGTCTCGAGCTCGGTGATCACGCTGCGCCACAGGCGGGGACGACGCCCCGCCCAGCGCACCCGCACCCCCCAGGAGTTCATGACGTCGCGCCGGCGACGGATGACGTCGCGGTTGAACCCCATGAGGAACTTCACCTCGTCGGGACTGCGCTTCCAGTTCTCGGTCGAGAACGCGTAGGCCGACACGTGGGTCACCCCCACCTCGATGGCCCCGGCGACGACGTCGAGCAGGGACGCCTCGCCCATCTTGTGGCCCTCGACGCGGGACAGACCCCGGGCGTTCGCCCAGCGGCCGTTGCCGTCCATGACGATCGCGACGTGCTTCGGGACGAGGTCGGCGGGCAACGTCGGCGGCCGCGCGCCGGAGGGGTGGGGCGGGGGCGCGACCACCTCGCGGTTCACGGGAGGCGGGGCTGAGCGTCGACGTCCTGGCACGGTCCCCAGGGTGCCAGGTGAGACCATGGGACGTGCCCTCCCCCACCGTTCCTCCCCGCACCGCACTCGTCCGGCACGGGGAGACCGACTGGAACCGGGACGGTCGACTGCAGGGACGCACCGACATCCCGCTGAACGACACCGGCCGCGCCCAGGCCCGTGCGCTCGCCGGGACCCTGGCCGGTCAGGGCTGGAGCGCCATCACCTCCTCACCGCTCTCCCGGGCCCGCGAGACCGCGCAGATCATCGCCACCCACCTCGGCCTGGAACTGCTGCCCGCCCACGACGACCTGGTGGAGCGCAACTTCGGCGAGGCCGAGGGCGGCAACCGCGAGGAACTCACCGCGCGGTTCCCGAACGGCGAACGCCCCGGTGGGGAGTCCTGGCCCGAGATCGTGGCCCGCGGCGCGGGGGCCGTGCGCCGGATCCGCGCCGAACACGGTGACGCGGCACTGCTGGTCGTGGCCCACGGAACCTTCATCCGCGCCACCGTCGACGGGTTGACCGGCGTCGAACTGACGCGGCTCGCGAACGCCTCCGCCGTGCTGCTGGAAGGCGCCGGCGAGGACTGGCAGCTGACCCGGGAACCGCAGAACGCCTGACCTGCCCCTCACCGCGGGACGAGCGGTTCCCGTTCCACGTGGCGCAGCGAGCGGATCCCGCGCTCCAGGTGCCACTGCAGGAAGGCCGCCACGAGACCGCTGCCCTCGCGGCGGGAGCGCTCCTCCACGGCGTCGGCGATCTCCCACTCGCCGCTGAGCAGCGCCGCGAGGAGCGTGAGGGTCCGCGGGTCGGGCGCGGCGGAACCCGGCGGGCGGCAGGAGGAGCAGACGGCCCCGCCCGCGGAGATGTTGAACGCCGCGTGCGGGCCGGGTGCTCCGCACTTCGCGCAGTCGGTGAAGCTCGCGGCGTAGCCGGCGATGGCCAGCGAGCGCAGCAGGAACGCGTCGAGCACGAGCGAGGAGTCGTGCTCGCGGCGGGAGAGCGAACGCAGCGCACCGACGAGCAGCAGGTACTGCTGGGTCGCGACCTCCCGTTCCACCTCGGTGAACCGCTCGGCGGTCTCCAGCATCGCCGAGCCGACGGTGTAGAGGCCGTAGTCGGTGGCGAGGTTCTGCCCGTAGGGGGCCAGGACGTCGACCTGGGTGACGGTGTCGAGGGTGCGGCCGTGGTGGAGCTGGACGTCGATGCAGGTGAAGGGTTCCAGGCGCGCGCCGAACTTCGACGACGTGCGCCGCACCCCCTTGGCGACGGCCCGCACCCGGCCGTGGTGGCGGGTCAGCAGCGAGAGGATCTTGTCGGCCTCACCGAGCTTGGTGGCGCGCAGGACGACGGCCTCGTCGCGGTAGGTCTTCGCCCCGCCGATGCTCGATCCCCGCGCCCCCGCCACACCCCCACTCTAGGCGTCCCCCACCCGGAGGGGTCAGGCGGTGACGAGGCGGTCGCGCCCGGCGCGCTTGGCGACGTCGCAGGCGGCGTCCGCACCGGCGAGGGCCTCGGCGGCCGAGGCCGGCCCGGCCAACCCCACCGACGCGGTGACCCGCAGCCCGAGGGAGATCTCCAGCCAGGGTTCCTTGCGCACGACCTCGAGGAGGCGTTCGGCGGTCGGTTCGGCGTTCCGGCTCCCCGGGACCAGGACGACGAACTCGTCACCCCCGAACCGTACGACGATGTCGTCGTCGGAGACGTTGCGCTGCAGGAGGTCGGCGATGCGCTGCAGGACGGCGTCGCCGGCGTCGTGGCCGTGCTCGTCGTTGACGGCGCGGAAGCGGTCGACGTCGAGCAGGACGGCGCTGAAGCGCTGGTCGGGGCGCTCCAGGACCTGCTGCAGCCGGCGGCGGTTGCCGAGACCCGTCATCGGGTCGACGAGGGCGGCACGCCCGATGCGCTCGTGCTGCTCGGCCATCTCGCGCTGCTGGATGCGGTCCTGCAGGGCCTCGAACCGGCTCTCCCGGTCCTCCCACAGCCGCGACAGCGAGATCTGCGCGAGGAGCTCGAGGGCGTCCGCGGCCTCGCTGCGTCCGTCGCGCAGGACGGCGTTGCGCGCCCGGACGGCGAGCGCCGTGAGGCCCCAGACGTCGAGCTGGGTGGAGGAGGAGACGCGCTGGACGGCGGCGAGGAGTTCGGCGGCCTCGGTCTGGTCGCCGGCGTCGGCGCGCGCCTGGGCCATGGCGATGCGGGCGATCTGGGTCTCGGCGAGTTCCTCGCGCAGCCGGAACGCGGCCATCGCGGGCCGCAGCCGGCCCTGGGCGAGGTCGGTCTGCCCGGTGCGCTGCAGGACGAAGGCCTCGATGGCCTCGGCGCGGGCGAGCATCTCGGGGTAGCCGACGTCGTGGGCGAGCGCGCGCATGCGGGCGGCGCGGGCGAGGGCGACGGTGTAGTGCGGCCAGGCTTCCGGGGCGCGGCCGGCGACCTCGAGCATGGCGCCCCACGCGACCTGCAGGACGGCGGCTTCCTGGGCGACGTTGAGCTGGACCCGGGCGGGCGGGAAGGTGAGGGCGAGCATCTGGACCATGAGCTCGTCGGCGGGTTCGAAGAGCGCGAGGGCGTTGAGCGCGAGCGCGACCGACATCGTGGCCGAAAGGTGGTCGTAGGTGCGGATCGGCTGGGCGGAGACGATCAGCTGGCCCTCGGCGAGGTGGTCCATCGCGAGGGCGGTCATGCCGAGGTCGACGCGGGACTCGGCGAGCAGGGCGAGGGCCTTGGCGCGCCACACGGGTTCTGCGTCGGTGCCGAGGCGGCGCAGCAGGTGGCCGGCCTCTTCGCTGGCCTCGCCGGCACGACCGAGCTGGTGCAGCGCGACCCCGCAGATGAACTGCAGGTAGCGGGCGGTGCGCTCGTCGCCCGCGAGTTCGGTGAAGAGGAGGCCTTCGCGGCTGGCGGCGATGGCGGCTTCGCCGTAGCCGTCGAGGTAGAGGCGGTGTGCGGACTCCGCGAGGGCGTCGAAGGGTCCGAACGGACTGACGACCTCGAGCTCGTTGCCCACCGCGCCCCCTTCGATCACCTCGCCACGATCACACGTGGTGACAGATCTTACCGGGTGCGATCGCGGAGCGTGGCTGAATCTTCTAGATGCACGTTCAACCACCTCGCCCCGTGATCTTGTGCGGGACACCGCACGAGATCATGGGGCGAGAGGGGCTGGGCGTCAGCGCAGAGCGCGGTTCACCGCGGAGACGATGGCCTTCAGCGACGCGGTGGTGATGTTGTGGTCCACGCCCACCCCCCACAGGACGCGCCCGCCGACGGCGCACTCGACGTAGGCCGCGGCCTGCGCGTCGCCACCGGCCGAGAGCGCGTGCTCGGCGTAGTCGAGGACGCGGACGTCGACGCCCTGCTCCCCCAGCGCCGCGCAGAACGCCGCGATGGGGCCGTTGCCGGTGCCCTGGACGGTGGCGACCACCCCGCCGTCGTAGAGGTCGACCTCCAGGGTGTCCGCCCCGTCGACCACGCTCACGGAGCGGGTGCCGCGCAACGCGAACCGGCCCCAGTCGGGGGTGCCGGTCTTCGAGGGCAGGTACTCGTCGGAGAACACGTCGAAGATCTGCTTCGAGGAGACCTCGCCGCCCTGGGCGTCGGTGTGCTCCTGGATGACGCGGCTGAACTCGATCTGCAGCCGGCGCGGCAGGTCGAGCTGGTGCTCGGCCTTCAGCAGGTAGGCCACGCCCCCCTTGCCCGACTGGGAGTTGACCCGGATCACGGCCTCGTAGGAACGCCCGACGTCCTTGGGGTCGATCGGCAGGTAGGGAACGGCCCAGGGGATCTCGTCGACGGTCTTCCCGACGGCCGCCGCGTCGCGCTCCATCGCCTCCAGCCCCTTCTTGATGGCGTCCTGGTGGGAGCCGGAGAAGGCCGTGAAGACGAGGTCGCCGCCGTAGGGCACGCGCTCGCCGACGGGCAACTGGTTGCAGTGCTCGACGGTGCGGCGGACGTGGTCGATGTCGGAGAAGTCGATCTGCGGGTCGATCCCCTGGCTGAAGAGGTTCAGGCCCAGGGTCACCAGGTCGACGTTGCCGGTGCGTTCGCCGTTGCCGAACAGGCAGCCCTCGATGCGGTCCGCACCGGCCAGGTAGCCCAGTTCGGCTGCGGCGACACCGGTTCCGCGGTCGTTGTGCGGGTGCAGCGACAGCAGGACGTTCTCGCGGTGGGCGAGGTGGCGCGACATCCACTCGATGGAGTCGGCGTAGACGTTCGGCGTCGTCATCTCGACGGTGGCGGGCAGGTTGACGATCACCTGGCGCTCGGGGGTCGGCTCGAAGACCTCGATGACGGCGTTGCAGATGCGGGCGGCGAACTCGAGCTCGGTACCCGTGTAGGACTCCGGGGAGTACTCGTAGTAGACCGTCGTGTCCGGGATCGTCTCCTCGAACTTCCGGCACAGCCGCGCACCCTGCAGGGCCAGGTCGACGATGCCGTCCTCGTCGCTGCCGAAGACGACGCGGCGCTGCAGCACCGAGGTGGAGTTGTACAGGTGGACGATCGCCTGCTTCGCCCCGCGCAGGGACTCGTAGGTGCGTTCGATGAGGTGCTCGCGGGCCTGGGTCAGGACCTGGATGCGCACGTCGTCGGGGATGAGGTCGTTCTCGATCAGCGTGCGGACGAAGTCGAAGTCGGTCTGCGAGGCCGACGGGAAGCCGACCTCGATGTCCTTGTAGCCCATCTCGACGAGCAGCGTGAACATCCGCAGCTTGCGCTCGGCGTTCATGGGGTCGATCAGGGCCTGGTTGCCGTCGCGCAGGTCCACCGCGCACCAGCGCGGAGCCTTCTCGATGCGCTTGGTCGGCCAGGTCCGGTCCGGCAGTTCCACGGTGATCTGCTCGTGGAAAGGCAGGTACTTGCCGAAGGGCATCGGCGACGACGTCTGGGTGTTCTTCACTTCGTTCTCCTCATGAGCGGCTGGTGTGGCGGCCGGCACGCACGACGAGGTCCCGCGACGGGGAGACCGGCCTAGCTGGCCCCGCCGCGGCGACGAAGGAGGAGGTTCTCCAGACGAGCCACACCGACACCGTACCCCCACGGACCCCGTAGCGCTAAAGGCCCTGACCCACCTGACTTCGGGAGTCCGTGAGGACGTGTTCCACGCCGTCCCGCTCGCCGCTGATGATGTCCCGCGCCCGGGCAACCCCCACCGGGGTTCGGTGCACCCCGCCGACTCAGCGCACCTCCCACGCGTCGATCGAGTTCGCTTTCCAGGACCTGCGTCGTGAGCGCGAAGACGGCCGAGCCGGTCGAACCTCCGAAGGAGCGGACTGTTCGAGGTCGTCGAGGAGTTGGACCGCCTCGTCGCCCCAGCGGTAGGGACGTCGGTGGACGGGGATGCTGAACGTGCAACCGCTGGAGAAGGTCTTCTGCAGCGACCGCTCGTGGGCAGCCGGTTCCTGCGCCACCTCTCGTCCTCACGCTCCCTCTGCGAGTTGTTCCTGAGCGACCTCCGCTGGTGGTTCGGCCCTCGGCGGGTCCCCAGCGACGGGTGGCGGACAGCTGGGCTCTCAGTCCCAGCCGAGCGCCGCCCGGATCTGGGCGAGCGTGACACCCAGGACGTCGCTCAGCCCGACGTCGTGGCCCACTGATGTCAGCACCCGCACGCCTCGGTCGTGGGGCGCGATGACCCACACCTCGCGCACCCCCCGCGCGAAGTAGAACGGCACCTTCTCCCACGTCTCGTCGCCAGGGGACTCCAACTCCACGACGATCTCCACGGAGGGCACGTAGAGGTCCGCGTCGTCGACGGGCGATGCGGTCCAGCCCATGTCGGGAACGCGGTAGTCGTTGGCGTCGCCGAGGTTGAACTCGCCCGTCGGGTTGACTCCCCTCGCTCGCGCCACCTCGTGCAGCTCGGCGCTGAGCTTGTGCGCGAGCTTGCCGTGATCGCTCCGTGCGTGCGGAACCAGGTGGTAGACCCCGTCCCAGACCTCATCGCGCCCGTCCTGGCCGAGTCGTCGACGCTCGTCCAGCCACCCGTCGAGACCACCGTCGTTCACGACGTGGCGCACCCGCGTCTCAGTGGTCATCCCGCCCCCTGGGTCGTGCTCGCCCTGCCCATCGACTCGTACTCGACAGGATGCCACGACCACAGATCCCTGCATCGAACACGTCCTAGGTCATTGTCCGCAGATGTGGACGTGTGGCACGATGGCGTCACCTCCTGCCGATGACGAAGGACGGACATGCCCAGCCGCAGCACCACGAGCCGGATCACGCGGGTCGAGATCACCCCGGTCGCCTTCCGCGACCTCCCCCTGCTCAACAACGTCGGCGTCCACGAACCCTTCGCCCTGCGCAGCGTCATCGAGGTCGAGACCGAGGACGGCGTCCACGGACTCGGCGAGAGCTACGGCGACGCCGCCCACCTCGACCGCCTCCGCGCGGCCGCGGTCCGGCTCCGGGGTCTCGACGTCTTCGACCTGAACGCGCTGCAGCGCGCGGTGGTGGACTCCCTCAGCGGGGACACCACCACCGGTGGGCACGGCACGGGCCTGCAGATCACCACGTCCAACACCGCCGACCGCGTCGTCGCCGCGTTCGAGGTCGCCGCCCTCGACGTGCAGGGCAAGCTCGTCGGCCGCCCCGTCAGCGACCTCCTCGGCGGGAGGGTCCGCGACGAGGTCGCCTACAGCGCCTACGCGTTCTACAAGTGGGCCGCCCACCCCGGTCAGGAGGACGACGGCTGGGGCGCGGCACTGGACCCCGCCGGGGTCGTCGCCCAGGTCCGGCGGATGGTCGACGAGTTCGGGTTCACCGCGATCAAGCTGAAGGGCGGGGTCTTCCCGCCGGACGAGGAGGTCGAGGCGATCCGGGCGCTGCGCGCGGAGTTCCCCGACCTGCCGTTGCGCCTGGACCCCAACGGCGCCTGGACCCCCGAGACGTCGGTCCGGGTCGCCGAGCAGCTCGACGGGGTCCTCGAGTACCTCGAGGACCCGACCCCCGGACTCGAGGGCATGGCGAGCGTCGCGGCGAAGCTGCAGGGGCGGATGCCGTTGGCCACCAACATGTGCGTCGTCGCCTTCGGTCACCTCCCCCCGGCGGTCGCGCAGGACGCCGTCCAGGTCGTCCTCTCCGACCACCACTTCTGGGGCGGGCTGCGCCGGTCGCAGGACCTGGCCCGGATCTGCGAGGTGTTCGGGATGGGATTGTCGATGCACTCCAACTCCCACCTCGGGATCAGCCTCGCCGCCATGACCCACCTCGCCGCCGCGACCCCGAACCTCGACTACGCGTGCGACACGCACTGGCCGTGGAAACGACCCGAGGACGACGTCGTCCTCCCCGGGGTGCTGGCCTTCGCGGGCGGCGCCGTGAAGGTGCCGACCACCCCCGGCCTCGGGGTGGAACTCGACCGGGACGCGCTCGCCCGGTTGCACGAGCAGTACCTGGCGTGCGGCATCCGCAACCGCGACGACACGACCTACATGCGCACCGTCGACCCGGGTTTCCGCCCGAACACCGCCCGTTGGTGAACCCCACCCCCCGAACCGGAGATCCCGTGACCCAGCCCAGCGACCTCGCCCCCACCGACCTCTGCGCCGCCCTCGGCTCCGGTCTCCTCTCGTTCCCGGTCACCCACACCCACGCCGACCTCAGCTTCGACGAGGCCGGCTACCGCGACCACGTCGCCCACCTCAGCGGGTTCGGCGCGTCGGGGTTGTTCGCGGCGGGCGGCACGGGCGAGTTCCCGGCGCTGACGATCGCCGAGGTCCTCCAGGTCGTCTCCGCGACGGTCGAGGCCAACGAGCACCGCAGCCCCGTCGTCGGCCCGGTCGGGTACGGCACGTCCACCGCGGTCGAGATGACCCGGGCCGTCGAGGCGGCCGGTGCGGACGGCGTGTTCGTCCTGCCGCCCTACCTCAACGAACTCACCCAGCAGGGGCTGTACCAGCACGTCGCCGCCGTCTGCGGGGCGACGTCCCTCGGCGTCGTCGTGTACCACCGGGCCAACGCGAAGTTCACGGCGGCGACGGTGAACCGGCTGGTCGAGGAGTTCCCGAACTTCATCGGGTTCAAGGACGGCATCTGCGACATCGACCTGATGGCGACGTTGTACGCCACCCACGGCGACCGCCTCGTCTACGTCGGCGGGCTGCCCACGGCCGAGACCTACGCCCTGCCCTACCTGGAACTCGGGGCCACCACGTACTCGTCGGCCATCTTCAACTTCGCTCCGCAGTGGGCGCTGGACTTCTACGGCCGGGTCACCGCCCGGGACCGCGACGGCGTCTACGACCGCCTGCGGGAGTTCGTCATCCCCTACCTCGACATCCGCAACCGGACCAACGGGTACGCGGTCTCGATCGTGAAGGCCGGGATGACCGCCGCCGGCCGGCCGGCCGGTCCCGTGCGCCCACCGCTGGTCGACCTCACCGCGGGCGAACTGGCCGAACTGAGCGACCTGGTCACGAGGGTGGTCTGACGTGGTGGAGCTGACCGGCGACCTCGTCCTGCCGGCGACGGAACCGGACTCGTGAGCGGTACCCCCGTCGTCGTCGACGTCCGGGTCGTCCCGGTCGCCGGCCACGACGACATGCTGCTCAACCTCTCCGGCGCCCACGCCCCGTTCTTCACCCGCAACGTCGTCGTCCTCACCGACTCCGACGGGCGGACCGGCGTGGGCGAGGTTCCCGGCGGGGAGGCGATCCGCACCACGCTCGTCGAGGCGGGCCGGCTCGTGGTGGGGCGAACCGTCGCACGCCACCGCCAGACGCTGGCCGAGGTGCAGCGCACCTTCGCCGGCCGCGACACCGCCGGACGCGGCCTGCAGACGTTCGACCTTCGCACCGCCGTGCACGTCGTCACGGCGTTCGAGGCGGCGCTGCTGGACCTGCTCGGGAAGTTCCTGGAGGTCCCCGTCGCGGACCTCCTGGGGGAGGGACGGCAACGGGACCGGGTCCAGGCCCTGGGGTACCTGTTCTTCGTCGGCGACCGGAGCGCGACCGACCTGGCCTACCGGGAGGAACCGGACGCGGCCGACGACTGGTCGCGACTGCGGCACGAACCCGCGCTGGACGCCGCGGCCGTCGTGCGCCTCGCCGAGGCGGCGCAGGCGAGGTACGGGTTCGCGGACTTCAAGCTCAAGGGCGGTGTCCTCCCCGGTGAGCAGGAGGTCGAGGTCGTCACCGCGCTCGCGCACCGCTTCCCCGACGCCCGGATCACCCTGGACCCCAACGGCGGCTGGTCGCTGGCCGACGCGATCCGCCACGGCCGCGACCTGCGCGACGTCCTCGCCTACGCCGAGGACCCGTGCGGGGCCGAGGGCGGGTACTCCGGCCGGGAGGTGATGGCCGAGTTCAAGCGGGCGACCGGGATGCGGACGGCGACGAACATGGTCGCCACCGACTGGCGCCAGCTCGGGCACGCCGTCCGCGCCGGCGCCGTCGACATCCCGCTCGCCGACCCGCACTTCTGGACGATGGCCGGTTCCGTCCGCGTCGCCCAGCTGTGCGAGGCCTGGGGTCTGACCTGGGGTTCGCACTCCAACAACCACTTCGACGTCTCGCTGGCGATGTTCACCCACGTCGCGGCCGCCGCGCCGGGTGACGTCACGGCCATCGACACGCACTGGATCTGGCAGGACGGCCAACGCCTCACGACGGAACCGTTCCCGATCCGCGACGGCCACCTCGACGTCCCCACCACCCCCGGCCTGGGGGTGGAACTCGACGAGGAACGTGTCGCGGCGGCGCACGAGCTGTACCAGCGCGAGGGTCTCGGAGCCCGCGACGACGCGATCGCCATGCAGTTCCTGCACCCCGGTTGGACGTTCGACCCGAAGCGTCCCGCGCTCGACCGCTGACCATCCGAGGGGTGCAGGCGTAGGGTCGGGACCGTGAAGTGGGATCCCAGTCAGTACGCCCGGTTCGCCACCCCGCGCTCCCGGGCGTTCGGCGACCTGGTCGCGCAGATCCAGGCGAAGGCGCCGCGTGAGGTCGTCGACGTCGGCTGCGGGGCGGGGAACCTCACGGCCACCCTGGCCAAGCGGTGGCCGGGGGCCCGGGTGCGGGGTTTCGACTCCTCCCCCGACATGATCGCGAAGGCCCCGACCCACGCGGGCGTGGAGTTCGGCGTCGCGAGCGCCCAGGACTTCGACGCCACCGGCGTCGACGTCGTGGTCTCCAACGCGGTCCTGCAGTGGGTTCCCGAGCACCGCGACCTGCTGCGGACGTGGGCGTCCCAGCTCGCCCCCGGCGGGTGGCTCGCCTTCCAGGTCCCGTCGAACTTCGACGCCCCCTCGCACCGCCTCATGCGCGAACTCGCGGAGTCCCCACCCTGGCGCCACCGGCTGGCGGGGGTGCTGCGCGGCACCGAGTCCGTCGCGACGCCCCAGGAGTACCTCGACCTGCTCGCGGGGGCCGGACTCCTCGCCGAGGTGTGGCAGACGGAGTACCAGCACGTCCTCCCCGGCCCGGACCCGGTGCTGGAGTGGGTGCGCGGCACGGGGTTGCGCCCGGTCCTGCAGGCCCTCGACGCCGAGAGCGCCGTGGAGTTCGAGCGCGAGTACGCGGCGCTGCTCCGCGAGGCCTACCCGGCCCGCGACTACGGGACGCCGTTCCCGTTCCTGCGCACGTTCGCGGTCTCCACCGTCCCCGCCTGATCGACCTCCAGCAGTTCCAGCAGTTGCGGGGCCGGTGACGAGCCCGGGGACGTGACGACGGAGACGATCCACTCCGGGGTGTCGGCGGGCATCGCCGCCACCGAGAGCCGGGTCGCCTCGGGTTTCGCGGCCACGTGACGCGGCACGATCGCGACGCCGAGGCCCCGGCCCACGAGGTCGAGCAGCGCGTGCACGTCGCCGACGCTGAAGCGGACCCGCCGGTGCACGCCGTGGGCGGCGCAGGCGGCGTCGGTGATCGGTCGCACCCCCCACGAGGGGACGAAGTCGATGAACGGGAAGCCGGCCAGTTCGCTCCACTCCACGACGGAGCGCCCGGCCAGCGGGTGCTCGGGCGGGGTGAGCAGCACGAGCGGTTCGCGTCCGAGCTCGTCCGCGGACAGCGCCCCGAGGTGTTCCGTCGTCGCCACGAAGGCGAGGTCCAGCTCCGCCTCGCGCAACCGCCCCAGCAGGTCGTGCGACCCGGCCTGCTCGAAGTGGATCTCGACCTGCGGGAACCGGCGGTGGAACCGTTCGAGCAACGTCGAGACGTCGACGACGCCGAGGCACTGCTCGGCCCCGACCCGCAACGTCCCGGACAGCCGCTGGGTGGCCTGGACGACGGCGTCGCGCGCCGCGGTGGCCTGGGCCAGCATCGTGCGGGCGAAGGGCAGCAGCGCCAGTCCCGCGTCGGTCGGTTGCACCACGCGGGGGCTGCGGGCGAACAGCGCCGTCCCGAGTTCGTCCTCGAGCGTCCGGATCGCGGCGGACAGACCCGACTGCGACACTCCGCTCAGGGCGGCGGCCCGGGTGAACTGCCGTTCGTCGGCGAGGGCGACGACGTACTGCATCTGCCGGAGGTCCATGCCATGAATCCTACTTCTGCGAACGAGAAGAAGCAGATGTTGGACTTCTGACCGATGGGTTCCTAGGGTCGGACACGTGAAGCAGCGCAGCCTCGGACGCCCCGGATCCCCCACCACCCGCCAGGTCTCCGCCATCGGACTCGGCGGGATGCCCCTCTCCATCGAAGGTCGTCCCGACGACGACCGCGCGATCGCCACCGTCCACGCCGCCCTCGAGGCGGGCGTGACGCTCATCGACACCGCCGACGCGTACCACCGCGACGCCGACGAGGTCGGGCACAACGAGTCGCTCATCGCCCGCGCCCTGCGCGCGTACGGCTCCCCCACCGACGACGTCGTCGTGGCCACCAAGGGCGGCCACCTGCGTCCCGGCGACGGGTCCTGGACCAAGAACGGCGACCCCGCCTACCTCAAGGAGGCCGCCAAGGCCTCCGCGAAGCGCCTCGGCGTGGAGGCCATCGGCCTCTACCAGTTCCACCGTCCCGACCCCGACGTCCCCTTCGCCGACTCCATCGGCGCGCTCGTGGAACTCCTCGACGAGGGCGTCATCGTCCGTGCGGGCATCTCCAACGCCGACGTCGCCCAGATCGACGAGGCCGACCGCCTCCTCGGCGGCCGCCTCACCTCGGTGCAGAACCAGTTCTCCCCCGCGTTCCGCTCCAGCCAGGGCGAGCTCGAGCACTGCGCCTCGCTCGGCGTCTCGTTCCTGCCGTGGTCGCCGCTGGGCGGCATCTCCAACGCCGCCGACCTCGGGTCGAACCACGCGGTGTTCGCCGAGGTCGCGCAGGCCCACGGGGTCAGCCCCCAGCAGGTCACGCTGGCCTGGGAACTCGCGCTGGCCGACGTGGTCCTGCCGATCCCCGGCTCCTCCCGCCCGGCCAGCATCCAGGACTCCCTGGCCGCGGCCGACCTCGAACTGACCGCCGACGAGATCACCCGCCTCTCCGAAGGAGCCCGTTCGTGAAGACCCTCCCCCTGGGTGGAACCGACCTGCAGGTGCCCAACGTCGTCCTCGGCCTCATGCGCATCGCCGAGATGGACGACGAGGCGATCCGCACCCTCGTCGCGACCGGCCGCGAGGTCGGCATCACGATGCTGGACCACGCCGACGTCTACGGCGGCTCGATGCACAAGTGCGAGGAGCGGTTCGCCGAGGCGGTGACCCTCAGCTCCTCCGAGCGCGAGAACACCATCATCCAGACCAAGGCCGGGATCGTCCCCGACGGCCCGTACTTCGACTTCTCCTACGAGCACATCATCGCGTCGGTGACGGGTTCGCTGAAGGCGCTGAACACGGACTACATCGACGTCCTGCTGCTGCACCGTCCCGACGCCCTCGTCGAACCCGAGCAGGTCGCCAAGGCGTTCGACGAACTGCACGCCGCGGGCAAGGTCCGCGCGTTCGGGGTCTCCAACCAGAACCCCGGCCAGATGGACCTGCTGCGCAAGCACGTCACGCAGCCCCTGGTCGCGAACCAGTTGCAGCTCTCGATCACGCACGCCCCGCTCATCGCCCAGGGCGTCGCCTCGAACATGCAGGGCCTCGACCAGTCGATCTCCCGCGACAGCGGAACCCTCGACTACTGCCGCCTGCACGACATCACCGTGCAGGCCTGGTCGCCGTTCCAGGCCGGGTTCTTCGACGGGGTCTTCCTCGACAACCCGAAGTACCCGGAACTGAACGCCGTCCTGGACCGCCTGGCGAAGCAGTACGACGTTCCCACCATCGCGATCGCCACCGCCTGGATCACCCGGCACCCGGCGAACATGCAGGTCGTCCTGGGCACGACCAACCCCGAACGGGTGCGGGCCGCGGCCCAGGGTTCGGACCTCGCGCTGACCCGGGCGGAGTGGTACGAACTGTTCCGCGCCGCGGGCTACCGGGTCCCCTGAGGTCCCTGAGCACCCTCCCCCCACTCGGCACCGCCGCCCCCGCCCCCCGGGCGGCGG